>CAZDVF010000034.1:0-13401 GCA_964508725.1 uncultured bacterium
ACTTCAGGAGTCAGGATGGTGCATGCGAGTGCGTTCTTGGAATTGCCAAGAAAATGCTTGATGAATGTCTCGTAATAGTTCTCCCATTGACCGGCGGACGGCGCTGTCACAGACAAGGCCGGCGCATCGAGAACCTTGGGATTAAGGGCCAGCTCTACGTGAATCTCGTTCTCGTCAGTCAGACGGATTTGTCGGAAGGCCATCTCGTATCCCATCATCGTCACAACCAGCTCATATCCTGACAAAGGAACATTGTAAATCGTATACCGCCCCTCTTCATCAGTGGCTGCGCCCAGCATCGTTCCCGACAAAAACACATTGGCAAAGTAGAGCGGTTGCCCATCAGATGCGTCTGTGATCACGCCGGTCACAGAACCAAAGATGCGGTCTTGGGAGTGACAATGACCGGTAAATACAAACAGGATTGAAACAAGGAAGAGACAGGCCAACAGTCGTTCCAGCATGACGGCTATCTGGCGGCAGGTAAAAGACTTGTCTCTTGTGCATGAGATTGGAACAGCGGACATTGGACCAATCAATCTTTGCCGACACACCTTCATCGATCAAAGTCCTGAAAGAAATGCGTCTTGCCCGTGAAACCGGAGGAGCGACTCCCACTGTTTGGGCTCCAGATCACGCGGGTATCGACAGTAAAGCTTGAGATTGTCCAACTCACGCCAGTAGATCGGCGGCGCAAAAACAATAGGCGGATCGCCCCCCACGATACAGTTGTATTTCAGGGCGGCCAATACACCCCCCACATATCGAAGGGCGTTGTACTGATTTGAGAAAATGAGTGAAAGATCGATGAAGGAAAGGGGCATCAAAATCAGGCCTTTTTTATGCAGGAGCGTGTATCCTTCAACAATAATTTTGGAGATCTTATCAAAATAGATTTTATAAACTTTCTGACTGCATAAAAATATGACCGCCTCATTCTTTACCACAGCCAGCAGTTCACCACGAAACTGTCCTCCCGCCTTCAGCCGGATCTGGGCTTGATCACCTTCAGGCTTCGCCATTTTCACAGAGCTGGAACACGACATCAGGATGGCTGTAGAAAGAAGACAGATAATGCAACGGTTGCGGGATAGAAATCTCATGAAAGGATAGACTCTGTCATTCGTTGAGATTATGCGTGAGACGGACGAAAGTCATCAGCAGCGTTGCAACAATGGCAATCGTAGGAAAGGGCTGCAGCTTCTTTTCATAATACACAACAGCCTTGACTTCTCCCAAAGGCAGGCTGGAAATTGGAACAGTCTTCTGCCGCGTTAAATCATACTTCAAGCCGGAACCCGTTATCAAGTCGTCATGGATCACAAAACCTTGTTCAAAAAGAACCATGGAACCGTCTTGCAGATGAACTTTTGTGACCTTGCCGCTTCGCACGGAAGGATATCGATCAACCTGACCCAGATCGAACGAGCGGACTGCCGTGTGCGTGTAAACGCAGGAGGACACACACAAGCAAGCAATGCAACCGGTAAACATTATCATCCAAAAACGAATCAGATTGCACCATTTTCCATATCGAACAGGATTTGATCTGAGTATGGATTCCTTCATGAAGGGACGATTCCGTTTCTATAATACCGCGCCTGTAAACGTGAGACTTGAATTCGTGTGTGTCAGGATTGTGGTTTGAATGTCTCCGCCGCAGAATTGACCGACAAGCTTCACCAGTTCCTCACATGCCGTCCGGACATGTTTCTGTGTGACCGGGGGCAGTCCATCTACGTTGAATTCGATGGCTGTTGTTTCAGGCAGCGTCAGCGTGTGCATCGCCTGCCGCCACGTCCACCGGCGCGTGAGGACGATATTGCCTTCGGTAAAAATGATCTCACCCGGATCAGGGTGTTCAGTCGTATCGGAACCAAAGGGGTTGAAGGTTTCGTCTCCTGCTGCGGGACGCAGCGTCAGATCACCTTTCACCTCATCAATGGCATGCCCGCCGGCAGGGACAAGATAGCGGAGAGAGATCACGTTGCCGATGTCCACCAATGCGTTGATGGAGGGAAGCGAATCACCTTTCAGGATGCGGCGGGCCATGGCTTCGACCGACGGCCTGAACTTGGACGGTTTGGAGCCGAAGGAACGATACGCGTCGCGCCAGGAGGCAATTGGAGGATTCTTAATCAATGTGTCGAGGGACAGTGTATTCCGCAGATCGTTTTCAGTACTTCGGAGAATGGAAATAAGGTCTTCAGGAGACGCCCCATTGCAGACGTTCTGGGCCAGCACCACGCCGCGGACGTATCCTGGAAACTGCTTGAAAACAGCATCATCAATACGGTAATCCTGTCGAGGTGGCATACGGATATCTATTAATTTGTGTGTGGGAAAATGAGATGCTCATTTACTTATTGTTGGGCTTTTCGGACGCGAAGACCCTCAGGCGACATGACAGGGCATGTACGGCGTCGCATGCGATCCACACTATAAGACGAACAGAACACCAAAAACCCTATAAAAAAGAGTGTATCCTTATCCTTATGTAGAATTCTTAAAAGGAATGTCTCATTAATATAAGAGCAAACCAGGAAGAAATCAAGCCCGTTGCGCGATAAAAAAAGGCGGGATCAAAAAGAACCCGCCTGACCAGCTATTTCGTAACCGGAAAAAAACGACTGAACTTACGCCTTGTTCTTGGCAATGGCGTAGTAGATGAGCAATCCAAGACCGGCAAAGATAAACATGCTTCCCACGGTCACTTCACCGCTCACATGCGAAGGAACGAGTTGGCCGATCAAAAATGCCGCACCCACACCGATGAGGACCATCCCCCATTTCAGAGAAGAGGGGACCGCCGCCTCTTGCTGATTGGTGTAGAGATATTTTACATTCTCGTCAACCATCCCCTTGTCGATGAGTTTGTTCCGCAGACGACTGTCCGACAGCATTTTCACCAGCGCCAGAAAAAAGATGCCGATGATCCCGAGAATAATTGCAGGTTCCATATTCATGCGTATCACCTCCTTCTGCATTTGAATTCGTTCATTGTTGCTCAACCTTCACTCCATCAGACAAATGATGCAGCGTTTTGTTGCAAAGAAAAAAATGCAACAAAAAATCCGTCAAATTGTCGTATATTAGTGAAGGAGCTTATGGAAGACACAACAGCCACATTCCAGCGTCTCGTCATGCGTATTCGGTCTGGGGATAAAAATGCTTTCAGACAGTTGGTTGAGCGGACCCAGCGGCTGGTGGGCCACATCGTCTTCAGGATGGTTTCCAATCCCAGCGATCGGGAAGACCTGTGTCAGGATGTCTTCCTCAAGGTCTACAACAATCTTGAGCAGTTTCGATTTCAATGCAAGCTCTCGACGTGGATCGCACAGATCGCCTATAACACGTGCGTCAACCATTTGAAGAAAAAACGGATTCCTCTGTTTGATGACCGGACGCCCGAAACCATGACGTGGGATGACGTCCCTTCGGACCGAATCCTTCCAGATACCGAATTCGAGGCGAATGAATCGGCGATTCGGATTCAGAATGAAATCAACCGGCTGCCCCCTCTCTACCGGGCGGTTGTCACGCTTTTCCATACCGAGGAAATGAGCTACACTGAAATAGCCCGGGTGATGAACCTGCCCGAAGGAACCGTCAAGAGTCACCTTTTCCGCGCGCGCAAACAGCTCAAGCGCGAACTCCTCAAGCAATACACGAGAGAAGCCTTATGAAAAACAACCACGTGACAGAAGATGAAATCCAGGCGTTTCTGGATGGAACCTCCCCTGAGCGAGCGGAACAGATCCGCCGCCATATCGCAGGCTGTCCGGTCTGCCGCGCCCAAGAGGCTGCATACAAATCGCTCTATCGAGATCTGGCCGTTGCGCCGGAACTGGACCTCCCTGCCAACTTCGCCAGTCGCATCGCGGATGCAGCGTCCGTCAAGAATGCCTCTGCGCTCTTCTCGCCTGTGCTCGATATCGTCATCATAGCGGCAGCCGTGATCTCAACCTTCCTGGCCATTATCTTTTTTGTGGACATCAAAGCTCTGACCGACACGATGTCCCGAATCGCCCTGCCCAAATTCACATTGAATGGAAATTTCATGGATCCGCTTAAGCAGTTGCTTGCGGGACTCAACGGCAGCCTCAGTCTGCTCCCGTTCGCAGGACTCGCCCTCCTCTTGACGTTTGCTGCAGATCGCTTCATCGCTAAAACACGTCGCAATCGCGCCTCAGCCTGACGACATCCTGACCTTCATTTCAAAATTGCGGGTCGTGGAGACATCCCGCCGGGGCGTCTCCACAACCAGTCGGATTGTGACGCAGTCAACGACGAGGCACATCTGTGCCGTCGAGTTGGGGATCGAGTCCGCCTCAGGCGGATGAAGATCAATCAACCGCAATCCTGCTGTCTTTGCGAGGGGAAATCAGACGGGCATCATGACAGCGGTTGGGACGGGCATCGCCTTTTTGTCAGCCAACGCCCGATGAGACAGGAACGGGATGACCAAAGGGGCGGGCATTGCTCCGCCGAAGGCGGAGTTGCGAATGGGCTGTCGGGAGGGGGCCTGGCCCTGATGTCGCAATGTTCAGTACGGAGAAATCCAGGCATCCAAAAAGGCGGATTCTTTGCGCCACCAAAGAAAGTGGCTGTCTATTTCGAAATCGGCAGGCATGCAACAAACCGAGTTCTGACACAGCCTGGCAACATCCTCGGGACTCGAACGAATCCACCAAACCATCTTTCGGTTGCTTCCCTCCGCCAGAATCGCTATATTTCCACAAAATTAATCCACAGCACAAAGCGAAATCCATGTCGCGAACCAGAATCCTGCTTCTCATTTTCTTTACGTGGACGGCGTTTGCGTCAGCCCAGTCCGTCAATGTGCCCCTGACCCACTGGGTCTACGGTGTGTTGGACCGGCTGCAGACCAGAGGTCTTGTCCGCGAGGGTCTCACCTTCGCCCGGCCCTACAGCCGCAGTCAGGTCGCCCGGATGCTATCCGAGGCCATCAGACGGAACCGGTCAGGGGAAGTCATTCTGTCGGAGACGGAGCAGTCTCTGCTGGATCAGCTCGCCGGCGAATTCAGCGACGAAACGCCGCTGGATCAATTCACAGCGCAGGACCGGTGGCGCGAACGGCATCTCGCGACATGGCGGGACGGTGCGACCCGCGTCCATGCGGATCTGGTCGCCCGCCAGGCTGTGGAAAACCGTTGGGGTAGTTCGGACAGTAAAACCCTCTCGCGGACAACAGGAGGCGGCATCCTCCGCGGAAATCTCATGGGATCGATGGGCTTCTACCTCTCCGCCCGCAACACCCTGACCCGCGGCGGTAATGCGGAGGAACAGTTCGATCCGGCGCTGGGTGAGCCCGTTACCGTGTCGGGGGAGAATGCATACAGCGACGACGCGTCCGCCTACCTGATATGGAAACTGCCCTGGTTCACCCTCCAGTTTGGCCGGGACCGGGCGCGCTGGGGGCCCGGGCTCCGCGGCGGGCTCATGCTCTCGGAAAACATGCCCCGATTTGAAATGATCCGGCTTCATGCCAAATACAAAGGCGTCACTTTCACCAGCATCCACGGCAAACTGAGCGGAATGACCGGGGATCGCTACATGGCGGCCCATCGCTTGGAGCTGGCATTCTCGCAGCGTCTTGTGTTGGGACTGGCCGAATCGGTGATCTACGGCGGCCGCAGCGTGGAGCCGGGGTATTTGAATCCGCTGATGATTTATCACGTTGCCGAGCACCACCTGGGCGACCGCGACAATAACACCATGGGTTTGGACGTGACACTCTTCCCGCTCCGGGGACACAAGGTCTACGCCGAGCTCTTTTTGGATGATTTCACCACCGCGCGCAATCCATTCACATACTACGGAAACAAATTCGCCTTCACCGCCGGCTGGCGCTGGGTTAATCCTTTCGGATTGCGCGATGCGGATCTCGATGCCGAATACACCCGGGTGGAGCCATACGTCTACACGCACAAGGACTCGCTCAACATCTACACACACACGGACAGGTCCATCGGCTCCGATCTGGGTCCTGACAGCGATCAGTGGATCCTGCGTCTCGGACGGTGGATGCACCGGTCCACGCACATCGGACTGGTTCTCGATCGTATTCGGAAAGGACCGGGCGCCATCAACGTACCACATCGGACTGGGGACGGGGAACGGAAGCGTTTCCTCTCCGGCGTGGTGGAGGGCCGCTGGATCACCGGACTGGAGGCGAACGTTCAGATCGCGAAGGACATCTTTCTTCTCCTGCGCTACGCCCGCCACCAGATCACAAACACCGGACGAATTGAAGGACTCAACTCTGTGGAGCACCGTCTTCTGCTCGAACTCTCTGTCAATTACTAAACGAAAACTCAATTTTGACACCTTTCTCAAATTATATCTTTCAGGAGTTGGGAAGGGCCATGCCTTTTTATCAGCCGACACTTGAGGAGATACGAGTCAAACACACAGGGGTGGGCATTACTCCACCGAAGGCGGAGTAGCGAATGGGAAGTGGCGGGGTGGATCTTCTGATTGATGCCCTGGTGCTTAACAGAAGAAGACACGGCCAATAAAAAGGCGATTTCTTTGGCCACTTTCTTTCTAAAAGAAAGTGGCTATGTCTCTAATCCATTTTAAAATGACATACGATGAACTGACGAATACAAGACCGATCTTTTTATTACTTTTACTCTGCACTCACCGCAGTTGAAAAACAATGATGGGCCATTCGCCTATGACAGTCATCCCCCCCACACTCCTTCTGATCCTCGCCGCAGGATACGCCGCTGTCATCCTCTGGCTCGTGCGCGGACTGACCCGCCTGCGCCCCGGAACCGCATCTGATGAACCGTCTGTCTCCGTTGTTGTTGCTGCGCGTAACGAGGAGGCCGTCATCACCCGGTGTCTGGACGCCCTCACGTCACAAAACTACCCGCTGGAGAAAACCGAAATCATCGTGGTTGACGACCGCTCAACCGATGCCACTGGCGGGATCATCGACGCATACACACAGCGGAATGCCCGCATCCGGCGCGTTAATGTGACGGACACTGCTTCGGACATCGCCCCAAAAAAACGGGCTCTCACCCTGGGCATCGCTGCATCGACAGGCGGGATCATCCTCACGACAGATGCAGACTGTACGCCGCAACCTGGATGGATTCGTGCCCTGGTCCGCCATTTCGAACCGGATGTGGGACTTGTCGCCGGCTACTCCCCGCTGGACAGCAGCACGTCACCCACTCTGCCGGGTCATCTGGCGGAGCTGGACGGACTGGCTTTGGCCGGTGTGGCGGCCGGCAGCTTCGGCGCAGGTCTTCCTCTGACATGCACGGGACGGAATCTGGCGTACCGGAAACACCTCTTCGATGAAGTGGGAGGATTCACATCCATCGAACGCTTTGTCTCAGGCGACGACGACCTGTTTCTGCACAAGGTTCAGAGCGGCACCGGCTGGAAGATGCGCTATGCCATCGAGCCGGAAGCCTCTGTGCCGACCAATCCACCAAGGACTTTGATGGACTTTGTCCACCAGCGAACGCGCCATGCCTCCAAGGGCTTCCACTATCCAGTGTGGCTCACTGTTGGACTGGTTGCCGTCTACATCTTCAACCTGCTCCTGTTGGCGGGACTCTGCATCCCTGCTATGCGGACAGCGACGCTGGCTGCATGGGGACTCAAGATCGCGGCGGAAGCCCTGCTCGTTTTTCGCGCTGCCAGTGTGCTGCATCATCGCCATCCTCTTCGTATCTTCCCCCTGGCAGCGATTCTCCATCCTGTGTACGTGGCGGTATTCGGCTTTGTCGGACAAATCGGCCGCTTCCGGTGGAAAGAGTCCGCCTATCAAGCCCGCATCTCCCGGTCGGACGGGAAAGGGGCAGCGCTATGATCGCGATGCTGGATATCCTGCTCCTGATCCTCACTCTAATCTATGCCTGCGGATTGCTCCTCTTCTTCGTCGGTCTCTATTTCCCGAATCGGTGGACAAGCGTCTGGCGTCCTTTCGTCTCAGTGGTTGTGGCCGCGCGCAATGAAGAAGCGACAATTGCCGGACTGCTTTCGGACTTGAGGGGGCAGACCTATCCCGCCGACCGGTTCGAGGTCATCGTGGTCGACGATCAATCCGAAGATAAAACAGCCGACGTTATCACGCAGGCCGCCAACTCGCAACGCAACGTCCATCTCGTGCGTGTGGAAGAGGAAGACGATACGGGCCTGATCGCTAAAAAGAGGGCCATGGACCTGGGAATCCGATCCAGCCTGGGTGAGATCATCCTCACCACCGACGCCGATTGCCGCGTTCTTCCCCGGTGGATCGAGACCATGGTTTCCTACTTCACCGAGGATGTGGGCATGGTGGCTGGCTTCTCGCAATCGGGACGGAAGGGAGAACCACTCACAACGTTTCAGAGAATTCAGTCGCTGGACTTCCTCTCGCTCATGGCCGCGGCCCAGGGCGTGTTAAATCTCGGACTGCCTCTGGCCGCCTCGGGTCAAAACCTGGCCTACTTGCGACAGGCTTTCGACGAAGTGGGCGGATTTGGTGACATTCGGAACCGAATCTCCGGGGATGACGTCCTTCTTATGCAGCTGGTGCGGAAAAAAACGCGCTGGTCCGTCCGGTTCGCACCGGCGGAAGAGAGTTTCAACACCGCGCCGCCGGAACCGTCACTCAAGTCGTTTTTCCGCCAGCGAATCCGGTGGGCCTCCAACGGACCGATCCAATGGCGATTGAACCGGATGTTCTTCTGCTACGTTGTCACGACCTTCCTGGTCAACGCGCTCCTCATTATTTCGCCCATCCTGCATGCTGTATCCGGACAGTCTCTCCGAATCTTCGCCGCAGCTCTGGCCATCAAAATCGCGTCCGAAGGACTGCTGCTTTTGAAAGGATCCGCTGTCTATCAACGGAGGGACCTGTTACGAGACTTCCCCCTCTGGACGCTGTTTCAGATCCCTTATGTCGTGATTGCTGGATTGGCCGGCAGCCTCGGCCTCTTCACATGGAAGGGACGGCGGCACAACCAGCCGGAGGCCGAAACATCGTGAATCTCCGTCAGGTCACAAACATTCTTCCCAATCTGATGCAAAAAGGATCGGCGCGCCTGCCCCTCAATTCCAGCACCGAAATCCGCATCACGCGCCTGTGCACCCAGCGCTGCCGTCAATGCAGTGTCTACCGGCGGACCACGCATCCGCCCACCATGGGACTGGGAGATTTCCGCCGCGTTACACGCAGACTCCGGCACTACGGCGCCTACATCGGATTCATCTCCGGCGGCGAGGCCACACTGGCGCCGCATCTGGACAAAATACTGGAGGAAGCAAAACGGACCTTCATCCTTTCTACCACACTGGTTACGGGACTGGTGAATCGACCGGAAACGATCCGGCGCGCAGGACGCCTGGCACTGGAGCGGGACATTCACATTCAGACCTCGCTGGACGGTCTGGGCGACCTGGGCGATGATCTGCGGGGCGTGAAGAACCATGCGAAGACGGTGTTGGGACACATGGAATGGTTCTCGCGGAATCGGGGACAATCCCGATCCCTGCTCTACGCCAACATTGTGCTGAACGACCGGAATCTCGATCAGGTCCCGGAGCTAATCAGACGGGTCTCGGACCTGGGATGGAAGGCCACCATCGGCCTCTACCACACCCTGACGCCCACAACGCAAGCGGATGACGCGCTCCGCCTCAGGCCGGGCCGCCGTCTCGACAAGCTTGCGGATTTATTGGAAGGTCATCCCGGCATTCTGAATCTGGATAGTTTCATTCGGGGCATCCGGCCATTTGTAGAAGGTCGGTCACCAGAACTCTGCGCCTTCACCGACGCACCGGTCCTGGCCACGCGGACAACAATTATGGAGAACGGGGACTTGCATCTCTGCTGGGGAGATCCTGTGGGGAATCTGCTCAGGCAATCGATGGAGCGAATTTTCACGGGAGAGTTATACCAAAGTCAGATCAGGGAATACGCCTCCTGCACGGGATGTTGGACCACCTGCTACACCCAGCGGCTGCTCCTCCTCCGTCCCCGGACATGGCATGATCTGACCAGCAATTTTCGCAAGGTTCATGCGCTGCGCAAGACGCGTCAGTCCCCCGTCATTCGGATGGATATCTGATCGCACGAGAACTTTTATTTGTATCTGGATCGATGAATCTGTATATTTAGTAAGTCCCATTGTTCGTGAAGGATAACCAATGACCATTCAGGACCAAATCACACATCACATTGTCCGGTGCTTCATTCACCCGTTCGACCGGCCAAAACCAATTGATTTCAAACCGACACTCAAGCAAGCGAAACAGGTGCTGATCTCACTTCCGCCGGCAAGCCAGTTCGTTCTTCCGGCCTCTACAATAAGAGCGATTATCCAGCTATTTCCCAAAAAAAGCGTCCATCTCGTCACACGGGACAGCAAACGCACTCCCAAAATCGGTTCGAAATCTGTGATGCAATTTCCAAAGACAAACATCTGGTCACTTATACGGAATCCGTCTCTGAAAGTCCTTTCTCAAAAACAGTTTGACCTCTTCATTGATCTCGATCCTCGATTCAGCGCGCTGAACATTTACCTTTGCCGAACACTGCGCCCTTCCATCTGCATTGGCTTGCCAAAGCCTCACGCCAATATCTATTACAACTTCATCTACAATGTGGCCTCACACGAAACGAACATCGAAAGATGTAACGGCCTTACCCTGTTTCTTCAGACCCTCATGGCGTAACATATTCTACCTGATTTCTTCGTATGAGACGGATTATCGATGAGTATCGAGGCTGCTTATTTTCCGTAATTGGGTGATAAAGCCCCCCGCCAGTGACCTTTTAAGGGCCCAGGCTCCATTCATTCACGCCATTACATAAGGTTACTGGCTTGCGTGTAATCCGATTGATGGAAAAAATTAGTGAGTTTAGTTTAACAGAGAAGGCCGTAAAAAAGCCACCAATGAACCTGGTGGCTTGTCGTTTTTCACAGTGTCTTGAGAATTAATTCAAAATAAAATATTCCGGATTGGTTCGCTTTCCGTTGGTCAGGACTTCGTAGTGCAAATGCGGCCCCTTGGCTCTACCCGTTGAACCGACTTCTGCGATGGGATCCCAACGCTTGACACGTTGTCCGTTTCGAACGAGAATTTTAGAAAGATGGGCGTATCGTGTTTGATAACCATATCCGTGATCAATGACAACTTCCATGCCATAACTTTTATTCGGTGTATATTTGGTTCTCGTCAGGATGACCCGACCATCAGCAACGGCCAGCACTTTGGTCCCCTTGGGCACGGGGATATCAATCCCCTCATGCTTTGCCGGCTGGTTGGTAAAAGGATCGATGCGATAACCAAACCGACTGATGATTCGCCCCCCCAAAACAGGCCGAATGGACGGAAAATGGTTTCGTTCATCTTCCAGATTACGGAGGCGGGCTGCAATTTCTGTAAGACTGCTTCTCTCAAGTCGAACAGCGCGCTCTAATTTATCAAGATCAAATTTGATTTCAGAGGCCGTGTTCACACCATCTGGATAGTAGCCAAATTCCGAAGCGGGAGAAAAAGAGGGCCCGCCAACACCGACCTGCCGTGTATCACTATCAATGACCGGAAGAGTGGCAAGATTCCGCAACTCGTCACCCGTCGTCTCAACTTGCGCTAATTGCGAACCCAACAAGACCACTCGCTCCTTGATCAACGCCAGTTCGCGCTGCAGTAAGCCTTTATCGTTTTCAAGGGATATAATTCGGTAATTGTGATAAAAACGCGTAAGCAGACCAATAGCTGTTGAGGTAAATAAGACAAAGACAACAACTAAAAGGATGGATAGAATGCAGAATTTTCTCCAGCTCAAACTGACTTGCCTGATGCCTGTCCCATCTTTGGACAAGTACATCAAACGAAATCTTTCTTCCAGCATCCTCTCTCCCTTTAAGGCTAATTTTAAATCTTCGATCAAACCGGTTAACGAACAAAAGGCAGGTTGTAATTTTTTTAAGATAGTAAAAAGTTGGCTCTAAGTCAAGCGAAAAAAGAAACCTAACTGCGCAGTGTAATTTGTTGATAGAATGCTACCCCAGATAGCTTCTCAGCATCCGGCTCCGGGATGTATGACGCAGGCGACGAATGGCTTTTTCTTTTATTTGTCGCACCCGTTCACGTGTCAAACTGAAACGTTCACCGATCTCTTCGAGGGTTAATGGATGTTCACGATCCAAGCCAAAATAGAGCTTGATGACCTCTGCTTCTCGTTCTGAAAGAGTTGTCAGAGCCCGCTGAACTTCGATACGTAATGATTCATTCTCTAAAAGATCATCAGGGGGGGCTTGCTGATCGTCTTGAATTACATCAAGAAGCCGATTGTCATCGCCCTGATTAAAGGGCGCGTCTAAAGAGAGATGCTTGCCTGAAATCTTCAGTGTATCTGAAACTTCATAAGGGGTCATTTCCAGCTCATCAGCGATTTCGTTTGCACTGGGTTCTCTTTCGAACTCCTGCTCAAGATTACTGAATGCTTTTCCAATTTTATTCAGTGCACCCACCCGGTTCAGTGGCAAACGAACAACTCGTGACTGTTCAGCCAACGCCTGGAGTATGGACTGGCGAATCCACCAAACAGCGTAAGAAATAAACTTGAAACCACGAGTCTCATCGAATCGTTTTGCAGCTTTGATGAGCCCCAAATTACCTTCATTGATCAAATCGCCCAAGGATAATCCTTGGTTTTGGTATTGCTTGGCGACACTCACAACAAAACGCAAATTAGCTTTCGTTAATTTCTCAAGAGCATTTTGATCGTTCTTTTTAATTCGACGGGCAAGTTCAATCTCTTCTTCTGGCGTAAGCAAAGGCACTTCACCAATTTCTTGAAGATATCGGTCGAGCGACTGATTGGCTCTTGTTTTAACTCGTCTGGTCATACGTAAACCATCAACTCCTTAGACTCTAAAGATACGTTTTTCTTGAGACTTATAATTATACAGAAATCACATCATCATTGTTCCAAAAATCACTTGCATTTCATCGAAGATTGTGTAACTTTAAAAAATGATGAAACAGAAAATGGCCACAATCATTGTTTTATTCTTATTGTTTCCGTCATTCGGCCAGTCATGTCAACACGGATCATCTCATTTTACGCACGCCGTGAAATAGAAACTGTCATTCTTGAATGGTCAACAGAAGCAGAATCAAATCTTGACAAATTCATTATTCAACGGAGCAAAGGAAATGCCAATTGGACTGATATTGGGGAAACAGCCGCGACTGGCAAAGCATTATCTATCCAATCTTATCAATTGATCGATTATAACCTTCCAAAAACGACAGACAGCCATTCCAACAATTACTACCGACTTGTCCTCACGGATTCTTCAGGGAGTAAACGATCCACCGCCAGAGGCGGTGGCTTTAAGACTCCCGGCGGAGCCG
>CAZDVF010000035.1:0-13146 GCA_964508725.1 uncultured bacterium
CAAATAGACCAATGATTGTTTGGAGGAAGAAATCATTTTGAAACAATTGACACTTGGGATTCTTGCCTCGGGCCGGGGATCCAATTTTCAGGCGATCGTGGAGGCCATTGAAAACGGGCGTCTGGATGCGAAAGCGGCGCTGCTCGTGAGCAACAACGCTGATGCGAATGCCTTGGAAATCGCCAGGGCGCACGCTGTGCCGACAGCTGTGATTTCAAGAACCGATTTCGAGACACGTGAGGCGTTTATTGCATCGTTCCTTTCCACGCTGAAGAAATACGGCATTGATCTGATCGTGCTGGCCGGCTACATGAAGAAGGTGCCATCCGAAGTGATCCAAACGTATCGAAACAGAATGATCAATATCCATCCTGCGCTTCTGCCCGCGTTTGGAGGTCAGGGCATGTACGGCGCCCGCGTTCACCAGGCGGTCATCGACAGGGGATGCAAAGTCACAGGCGTCACTGTCCACATCGTTGACGAAATATATGACCATGGTCCCATCGTGGCCCAGCGTGTTGTCCCGGTGGCAGAGGACGACACTGTTGAAACATTGTCCGCCCGTGTTCTTCAGACCGAGCATGTTCTCTATCCTGAGGCCATTCAGCTTTTCGCCCAGGGAAAAGTTGAAGTGAAGAGAGGGCGCGCATTCATCCACACATAATGCGCTATTAATCATCGGGTATCCTTCCTCGCCGTGGCATTTGTTTTGCGGCCTTTCAGTTCCTTGTGTGAAATGATGTGCAGTCGGTCCAATTCCGACCGATTCTTTGTTCTGCTGGTCGAGACTCGGGCGGCGAGGGAGATTCTGTTTTTAACAAGTTTCCCATCCATCTAACCGAAAATCAAGTATAGAGGAGGAGAGATTGGAACAGAAGAAACGAGCCCTGATCAGCGTTTCGGACAAAGCCGGTATTGCGTCTTTTGCTCGGGCGTTGTCCGAACTGAATTTCGAGATTCTTTCCACAGGCGGGACGGCCGGGTTGCTAAAACAGGAAGGAATCCCAGTCATTCCCATTGATGATGTAACCGGATTCCCCGAAATGATGGACGGGAGGGTGAAGACGCTGCATCCTAAAATTCATGGCGGTCTCCTGGGCCTGCGGGACAATCCTGAACACAAAAAGCAGGCAGAGGCGCAAGGCATCCAGTGGATCGATTTGGTGGTGGTGAATCTTTATCCTTTCGAAGCCACTGTGGCCAAAGAGGGCGTGACCATTGAAGACGCTATCGAAAATATCGACATCGGCGGGCCAACCATGCTGCGCAGCGCCGCCAAGAATTGCCGTTACGTGGCTGTTGTGACCGATCCGGCGGATTACGATGTGGTGCTCAGCGAGATCCGAACCGAAGGTTCGGTGTCTGCTGAAACACGGCAGAAACTGGCGGCCAAGGTCTTTCGGCGCACAGCCGATTACGATGCGGCCATCGACCGGTATCTGTCCACCGCCTTTCTGGATGAATCCGTTCTACGTCTCAAATTCACCGGCGGAGAGACCTTGCGGTACGGCGAGAACAGCCATCAGAAAGCCCGGTTTTACTTGGATGAGACATGTAAGGAGGCATCCGTGACCAGGGCGGACGTGGTGCACGGAAAGACCATGTCGTTCAATAATTATGTGGACGCAGATGCGGCGCTGGAGGCCGTCAAAGATCTGAAAGGAGCGATTGGCGTGTCAGTGATCAAACACACCAATCCCTGCGGATATGCCACGGGCGAGACAGCCCGCGAAGCTGTCGAGCGAGCCTGGGCCGGAGATCCCATCTCTGCGTTCGGATCAGTCATTGCGTGCAATGTCCCTGTCACGCTGGACTTTGCAAACTTCCTCAAGGGAAAAGACGAGACTCACATCGGCTATATCGTCCAGGACGGGAAGAACGTTCCGCAAGAGGTTCCATCGAAATTCGTCGAAGTCATTCTTGCGCCCGATTTTGAACCTGACGCCCTAGAGTTCCTCATGAAGACCAGGGCACTCCGGCTCCTCAAGGTCGGCGATCTTTCCGGATCCTCCTGTGAGCCGAAAACATTTCGGAAAATTACTGGCGGTTTGCTGGAGATGGACCGGGATCTGATCGTATGGGAGAAATTCCAAAACGTTACTGACAAATCGTTCGATGAAAACAAGAAGGCCCTGGCTCAGTTCACCTGCGCGGCGTGCAAGCACACCAAATCCAATGCCATTGTTCTGGGACTGGAATACCGTCCGGGTTATTTTCAGGTCATCGGCATGGGTGCGGGACAGCCAAATCGCGTTGATTCTCTGCGCAAACTGGCGGTGACCAAAGCCGAGGAGAATCTTCAGATCGCATACAACCGTGAAAAACCGGATATCCCCTTCGCTGCATTTCGGACCAAGGCGTTCGAGCAAATGGTGCTTGCATCAGACGCATTTTTCCCGTTTGACGATACGGTGCGCGCTGCCGCGTCGTTCGGTATCCGCTACATCGTGCAGCCCGGCGGCTCGATGCGCGATGACGATTCCATCAAGGCCTGCAACGAGCTGGGCGTGGCCATGGCATTCACTGGCACGAGGCATTTTCGGCATTAGAGGATAGTATGGGTTTCTCCTTCTGGAGCCTGTTTGACAGCGATCTGGCAATCGACCTGGGTACGGCCAACACCCTCATCCACGTCAGGGGGAAAGGCATCCTTTTAAATGAGCCCTCTGTCATTGCTGTGCGCAAGGAAGATCGCCATGTGGTGGCTGTTGGGTATGAAGCCAGGGAGATGTGGGGCAAGACACCTGAAGAGATCATGACAGTCCGCCCCATGAAAGACGGTGTCATCGCTGATTTCGATCTGGCCGAGCTGCTCATCAAGCGGTTTATCAGCAAGGTGCAGTCCCGGCGGATCTTCCATCCCCGCATGGCCATCTCTGTTCCTTCAGGCATTACGGAAGTCGAACGTCGCGCTGTCCGTGATTCGGGGGAACATGCCGGCGCCCGCGAAGTCTATCTGATCGAAGAGCCCATGGCTGCGGCCATCGGCGTGGACTTGCCCATCGAAGAACCGGTGGGCAGCATGGTTGTGGATATCGGCGGCGGCACAACGGAGATCGCCGTGGTCGCCATGTCGGGACTGGTGACCAAGCTGTCGATCCGTATCGGCGGTGACGAGATGGATGACGGCATCATCCAATACTTTAAAAAACGGCATAACTTGTTGCTGGGTGAGATGATGGCCGAGAAACTCAAGATGGATGTGGGATCCGTCAAGCCATTTCGTGATGATCGGCGGATGCCTGTCCGGGGGCGGGATCTGGTGACGGGAATCCCCCAAACGATGGACGTGTCGGTGACCGAAATTCAGGACGCGCTCGAAGAGCCGGCGCGGGCCATGATCGAAGCTGTTTTGCTGACACTTGAGCGTACGCCGCCCGAGCTTTCCTCCGACATTCTCGAACGCGGCATCATCATGACCGGAGGCGGTTCGCTGCTCAAAGGTCTGGATGCCCGTCTCAGAGACGAAACAAAATTGCCTGTGGTTTTAGCTGATGATCCTTTGACAGCGGTGGTTCGCGGAACAGGCAAGGTGCTGGAGGACTTTGATCGATACAAGAAGCTGCTCAATCTGCGGGTCCGCCGATAGGAGGCGCCCGTGATGTTCCGTCCGATTCAGATTTGGGAGAGATACCGTGATCAGTGGATTTTAGCCGGCTGCACAGTCCTCTCCTTTTTACTCATGTCGATCCACGATACCCGTCCCGTCCACACAATCCAGCAGATATTTTTACGCGTTTCCGGACGAGTGCAAACAGGGATCTCCTGGATTCCCAGAACTGTGAATCTGGCCGCCCGACACCGTCACCTTCTTTCGGCGTACGGCGCGCTGGCGCTGAGGGAGAGCATGTATCGTGAAGTGCTGGAAGAGAACAACCGTCTGCGCCGCATGCTGGGTTTCATGGAGCAGAGTGCGGACGTGGTGCTGCCCGCCCAGGTGGTGGGGATCGGCGGCGTGTATCAACCTGGCAGTGTGACTCTGAATGTGGGATCCTCTCAAGGTTGCCGAAAAGATATGGCTCTGACTACGGAACATGGCGTCGCAGGCAAGCTTGTCCACGTGCAGAAACAGACTTCCACCGGCCAGCTCATCACTGATCCTGATTTGCGCATCAGCGGACGTATTGCACGCAGCCGGGTTTTGGGTATCGTGCGATGGCTTTATGGTTCGGTTTGCGCGCTGGAGGGCGTGTCCCAGACAGCAGACGTCCGTTCGGGCGATCTGGTGGTGACCTCCGGTTTTAGCCAGATCTACCCGGCGGGTCTCTCTATCGGCCGCATTTTCGAGGTCCATCCTGAAAAAAACGGCTTGTATCTTCGCATCCTTTTACAATTGGAGGCGCACCTGGAGACCGTGGAGACACTCTTTGTGCTCAAGCATGCGCCTGTATGAAAAGGTTCGATCGTGAGGAACCGGGTGAAACAAATAGGTCGACTATCCATCCTGTTGGCAGTCCCAATCCTCACGTCCGCTTTATCGCCGTTTATTCAGATCAAGGGTATTGGGCCAGATTTACTGATGGTTTTTCTGGTCGACTGGACCTTGCGCGATGGCCGGTCCTCAGGCATTGTGTACGGTTTTGTGGGGGGGCTTTTTCAGGATTTGATTTCCGGCGGCGTGACCGGTGTCTCGGCCCTTGCCTGTTCGGCGGCAGGTTTTGTCGCCGGATCGTTCCCGGCAAGTCGAGGCAGGCAGACCCTTCCGTTTTCCCTCGTGGTGCTTACGGTGACTACTTTGGTCCAGCGATTGATTTTTTGGATGGCTGTTTCCCGTGGCGGTGCGTCGGGATTCATCCCCCTCTTTCTCCGATACGGTTTGCCGTCTGTCTTCTACACCCTTGCCGTCGGAGTCCTCTATTCCGGTCTCGTTGCCGCCGCAGTCCGAAGGAAGACTGAATGAATTCCCGCGCAATGGAGCACAGGAATGGACGGACGATCATCCGGTTTCTGGCGCTCTGTTTTGGGATTCTTCTCGCCCGGGCGTTTCAACTCCAGGTTGTTCAGGGCAGCGGGTACAGGGATTGGTCCGAACGGAACCGTGTGCGACAGGTTCCGGTGCCAGCCAGCCGCGGCCGTATTTACGATCGTTACGGACAGATTCTGACAGATAACCGTCCGAGTTTCTGTCTCTATGCTGTTCCGCAAGTCTTGACCACTTACAACCACGACACGTCTGCTGTGGCATCCATTCTTGGATTGCCTTTTGGTGAGATTGTGCGTCGTACTCTTGATGCCCAGACCAGCCCGTTTCATCCTGTGCGTGTGTTGCGCGATGTTGATTTTGAGACGCTCACCCGTGTGGAAGAGAGCCGGGCTGATTTACCTGGTCTTTTCTTTCAGGTGGAACCTGTCCGGACGTATCCTTCCCCGGTTCGTGCGACTCACGCTCTGGGGTACTGCGGTGAAGCTGGAAAAGACAATTTGGCTGTTTTGGAAGGACGGCGTGTCAATCCGGGGGAGATGGTAGGGAAGACAGGCGTTGAAGCGCGGTATGATGGTTTTTTACGAGGGCGCGATGGATTCCGTTACGTTGAAGTGGATGTCCGGGGACGTGAAGTCGGCGATTTCAGCGGACGCCGCGATGTGGAACCGGAGCCGGGCCGCGATGTGATGTTGACCATCGATCTGGAGATACAGCAGGTTGCCGAAACATCCATGGATGGCGTTCGGGGCGCATTGGTGGCTTTTGATCCCAGAAACGGTGAGATTCTGGCGCTGGTGAGCAAGCCAGACTTCCCCCTGGAGCCGTTTGCGCGACGGTTGTCTCCTGATGTGTGGCGGCGTCTGCTGGACGATCCGGACGAGCCCCTTCTGAACAGGCCCATTCAGGCGCAACTGCCGCCAGGGTCCACATACAAGCTCATCCTGGCCTCGGCTGCGCTGGATGGAAAGATTGTGAATCCACAAGACAGAGTGTATTGCAGCGGTGTCTTCATGCTGGGCCGGCGTCCATTTCAGTGCTGGAGACCGGAGGGACATGGATCCGTTAACTTGCTGGAGGCGCTGGCCGGGTCGTGCAATGTCTATTTTTATGAACTTGGACTGAAAACAGGTCTGGATGCGTGGTCCAATCATGGACGCCTGTTCGGTTTCGGTCGTCCCTCCGGTATCGATCTGAATGGTGAAGCGTCGGGTCTTTTGCCGACACGGTCGTACATGGATGATCGATACGGAAAACGCGGCTGGACGCAGGGCATGGTGGTCAACCTGGCGGTGGGCCAGGGTGATCTGTTGGTCACGCCTCTTCAAATGGCCTGCCTGGCAGCTGCCGTCTCCATGGAGGGGACAACGGTTCGACCTCATCTTGTCCATTCCATTCGCAAGCAAAATTCGGACAGATGGGATGATCGTCAGATTGATGGACACCGAATTGACGGCGTTGCGCGAGAAACGTACCGGATGTTGAAAGAGGGAATGTTTCGGTGTGTCAACACTGCCGGGGGAACAGGCCGTGCAGCGCGGGTGACAGATTTGGATGTGTGCGGCAAAACAGGAACAGCCCAGAACCCCAGGGGAGAGCCCCATGCCTGGTTTATTGGATTTGCGCCCAGAGACAAGCCTGAGATAGCTGTGGCCGTGGTGGTGGAGCATGGCGGAAGCGGGGGCGGCGCAGCCGCACCCATCGCCGGACAACTATTCCGATTTCTCAAAAAGCGGGCGGATTGATGGATTGGTATCGCCGAAATCCGTATCTTTTTGTCATCGTTGCTGCAACCATGGGTCTTGTGATCTTCGGTCTGTTCAGTTTGTACAGCGCTACAATCCATCAAAGCGGCGGATCCGGACCCTCCCCATTTACCCGTCAAATCGTGTGGCTGGCAATTGGTGCTTTGGTTTTTGCCGGAATTTTCGTATCTTCTTCTGACGTGTTGTCGCGCGTCAGTTTTATTGTGTACGGCGCCGCTGTCATCCTTCTCCTGTTGGTCCTCGTAACCGGAACAGGACGAGCGGGACGATGGATCGGAGTGGGTGGTTTCCGGTTCCAGCCATCGGAGCTGGCCAAGGTCGCCACAGTGATGGCCCTGGCTGGATGGGCGAAAACCGAAAGGATCTGGGAGTCACCGGTCAAGCGGCTGACGGGTATCCTTTTAACGGTCTTCATCCCCCTCGTCCTTGTTGCCCGGCAGCCCGATGTGGGTACAGCTTCTGTCTTTCTCGCTGTCGGTATTGGCGTGGCGGTTTGGGCCGGCCTTGGCCAGGGCGTTTTGTTGTTGGCTGTGATTCCGGTTATCGGATTGTTCGCGGGATTCTATCCCCTCATCCTGATTGGATTCTTGCTGTTGTTGATCGGGTGGCTGGCCTTCGACAAGAAACGCCGCCGCCAGATCACAGTTATTCTCTTGATTGGCGCAGCGTTCGGACTCAGCGCTCCCGCCCTGTGGATGCGGTTGCCCGCTTATCAGCAAGACCGGATTCGCATCTTTTTGGGGGTTGCATCTGATCCGCGCGGGGCCGCCTATCAGGCGATTCAATCCAAGATCGCAGTCGGTTCCGGAGGCGTGTGGGGCAAGGGGTATCTTGAGGGCACACAGACCCATCTTCGTTTTTTGCCTGAACAGCATACGGATTTTATTTTTTCTGTCCTGGGCGAGGAATTTGGATTCATTGGTGTCGCCGTTGTACTAGGATTGTTTTGGGTGTTGATTTCACGGATGATTCAATTGGCCCTGATCGTGCGGGATCGATACGCCGCTGTTTTGGCAATGGGTTGCGCGTCGATTCTTGCCTTCCAGGTTTTGATCAACATGGGAATGACCATGGGTCTTGTTCCCATCACCGGGCTTCCGTTGCCTTTTTTCAGTTATGGCGGATCATCTCTTGTGACGTCGCTGGCCCTGGTTGGACTGGTTGCCAATGTCACGCGACAGCGCTATTTGTTTTAACCGGCTGGACTCTGGAAGCGGATGTTCTTCACATTGATTTGAGATTCAGACCGTGTCCGTAAACTGCAATAAAAGATAAATTAAAACCGAGAGGAGTGCTCTTATGCATCCGGTTCTTTTTCGTCTGGGGCGTTTCGAGCTGAATTCGTACGGTGTGATGCTGGCCCTGTCTTTTCTTTTGGGAATTTATTGGGCCGCGCACCGTGCCAAACGCCGGGGTCTCGAGCGCAATCACGTGATGGATCTGTCGCTGTTCATTGTTGTGAGCGCCATCATTGGTTCGCGTCTGATGTATGTTGTGACTCATCTGGAAGAATTCCGGGGACACTGGATGGATACGTTTAATCCCTTTCAGAGCTCCGGTAAAATTGGCATCGCAGGAACAACCATGCTGGGCGGCGTGCTGTTGGCTTTGATTACAGTGATTCTGTTTTGTTGGATCAAGAAAGTCTCTTTTCTTAAGATTGCCGATGTGATGGCGCCCTCTTTTGCCCTGGGTATTTTTCTGACACGCATCGGCTGCTTTTTAGCCGGATGCTGTTTCGGCCGGGCCTGTAATTTGCCGTGGGGCGTTGAATTTCCGGTGGGCAGCATCCCGTTCTCCGTTCCGGAGCTTCAGGGAGCTCACATCCATCCTACGCAACTTTATTCCTCGCTGTATGGACTTGTTATCATGCTGATTCTTGTTGTTCTAGACCGCAGACCCCGTTTTAACGGTTTCCTTCTCTGTGTTTTTTTCATGCTTTACGGGATTTCACGCTTTTCCGTTGATTTTGTCCGCTATTACGAAACATCCCAAACATTCTCTTTCGCTGGCGCGACGTTGACATTTAACCAAGGAATCAGTCTTCTCATGTTTTTGGCAGGATTTGGTTTGTTTCTTTACCTGCGAGTCAGGCCTGCTTCGCACAATCAATTGAATCAATAATGACTTGCTTTTTTCTTATATCTTTAATAAATTAATGAAGTACGAGCCTGTCTTGTTATTTATAGAGGAGGGGGGGTCATGAACAGAGAGCGTATATTATCCATTGTTGTTTTTTCTTTGGTTTTATTCGTTGTTATTTGGTTTGTCGGGTGCGCAGCAACCGGCCCATCTCCTCAAGGAGAGACAGCTGTTGACGATGTGGCGGATATTGACGCCTTACTCGGTCTTTCCGACAATCAGCCCAAGGAGGAGATAAAAGAGGATTTGGGGGATGCTGGTGATACGATCGCTGAAGATGATGTTTTACGCATCCTTGGCGTGACTGAAGAAAAAGAACCTGTGGCTGCAACCTCTCGCAATGCGGAGACGAGACCGGATGTGAATAATGAAATTCAAAAACTGGTGGATGAACAAAAAACTCTCAACACCAAAGAGAGCGATCTTCGGGAGAAGGTAGCTCAGCAAAATGACCAGATTACAGCATTGACTCGAACCGAAGAAAAACCGCCTGCTGCTGATGTAAACAGGGCTACACCGACATGGAAGAGTGGGGGCTTTAGTGATCGGTATCAGGAAGCACTTCAGGCATACCGGAACCGCCAGTATCGTGAAGCGATTCAAAAATTTGAGATCCTGTTAGCAGATAACACCAGTCATTCTCTGTCTGATAATTGTCAATACTGGATCGGAGAATCATACTGGGGTTTGGGGAATTATCAGCAGGCTATCGTGTCATTTGAAAAGGTTTTCTCATTTACAAAATCCAACAAAGAAGATGCAGCGCAGCTTAAACTTGGACTGTGTTACATGCGTTTGAATGATAATGAGAGGGCCAAGCAGGAATTCCAAAAGTTGATTGATCACTATCCCAACAGCGAATTTGTGAGCAGCGCTAAACGGGCTATCTCCCAGCTGGAATAGGATCGTTTGTTGAGAGGGGCAAGCGACGCTGTTTTTGGCTCAGCATTTCTGTTTCAGTCTCAATATCTTCCCGCCATTTTATTCGTTTATGGGTTTGATGTGTCATCCCCTTGATATAGAAGAGGATGACTGATTTGAGCGACCGACTTTTATGTTAATCCCTTTTTAAGTATTGAGTCAGATGATACCGAGAGGGTGTTGATTTACGTTTGGAGTCATTCATGAAGAGTCAGCTGAAAATACTAATGGTTTTCCCTGAGGTCGCTCCATTTGCTACGACAGGTTTGGTGGGCGAAGTAGGTTGTGCACTACCCAAAGCATTAAAAGATATGGGTCATGATGTCCGGGTTATTACACCCCAGTATCGTTCAGTGAATGAACGGAAGTATATTCTTCGAGATGTGATCAGACTTCAAAATATCTCGGTTCCTCTTGGCGATGAAGTTGTTCAGATCAACGTGAAATCAGCATTCCTGCCCGATTCGAAAGTCCAAGTCTATTTTATTGATTATAAACCGTTTTTCTTCAGAGATGGTTTGTATTGTGATGCGAAGAAAAGCAAGGCTTATCCCGATAATGACAAGCGTTTTATTCTGTTTTCAAAAGGAGTCATCGAAACCCTCTTGAAGCTGCAGTGGCAACCTGATGTGATTCATTGTTATGATTGGCCCTCGGGCATGCTTCCGTTTCTGATGAGATATGTCTACCACGACAATGTGTTTTTTAACAAAACCCATTCACTTTTTTCAACATATCAGTTGGATCATCTCGGCCTTTTCAATGCCGATTGTTACCATTGGACGTCTATCAACGAGAACTTTCAGTTCAAAGACAGCGGCCTGGATTATCAGGGGCAGTGCAGTTTTCTCAAAGCGGGTATCGTTTATTCAGAAGTTGTCAGTACATCTGGTGATTTATGGTCAAATCATAATAACAGTGCGGACCAAGGGATTCAGCATATACATACAATTTACAAGAAGCCTAAGAAAAGTATTTCCCATGTCGTAAATGGTGTTGACTATAAAGGCTGGGATCCATTAACAGATGCATGCATTTCAGAAAATTATGATATCCATAGCTTGAGTAAAAAAGAAGAGAATAAACGAATACTCCTTGAAAAGGTCAATTTACCATATTCTAAAAGGAGGCCAGTTGTCGGATTTGCGTTTCAATCGAAGAACGAAAATAGTCTCAGATTGTTGAAAGAAGAAATTGAGCCCATCATGGCGCTCGATGTCACTGTAGTGATTGTCGCCGATAGTGACAAAGGCTTGCGGACCTTTTTTAAGGAATTGCAAAACCGATATGTCGACCGTCTCAGTGTTGTGCTGCTCGAGGATGTTTCCCTGCTTCATCTTCTCGAAGCAGGATCTGATTTGCGTTTGATACCAAACACTGCAAACGCCGACAGCCATGAGTCCATCTATTGTTTGAAGTATGGAACGGTTCCCATCCTGATGCGTTCGCAAGATGGCAGGGGTCCTGTCACGCCGTTTGATATAAAAACGGGCAAAGGCATGGGTTTTTTCTATGATGCATTCGTGTCTGGAGATCTTGTAGCGTGTTTACAGAAAGCGGTTGACACGTTCGCCGATAGAAAAACATGGTTAAAGATCATGAAGAATGGGATGCGTGAAGATTTTTCCTGGCACGAAGCAGCAAAAAAATATGTGCAACTCTACCAACGCTGTATGATGGCCAAGTGATCTTGTTGCCAGTTAAAAAGAGTGCAACAGTTGGCAATGATGTTTTATTGGCGAATTGGCTCGTACTTTCTACCTGGATAGTTGTAAAATCTGAATAGATAATGAGTCATTGATTATGGGAAATAAATCAGATAGAAAGTGTTCGTAGGGGAAGCGGATGCAGGGCATGAAAACGTCTATTCATCTGGTTGGCGCAAGATTGGATGTCGCGCTGCTGACCATCGCCGGGTACATCGATACGACAACATGTCAGGAATTGGCGAAGATCATCCAAGACCTGTTTAAGCAAAAACGATACTTGGTTGTCGCTGACCTTGGAGCTGTGTCGTATATCAGTAGTGCAGGGTGGGGTGTGTTTGTCGGTGAAATTAAGAATATTCGCGAGAAGGGGGGAGATTTAAAAATCGCCCAGATGACTCCTGAAGTTACGGAAGTATTTGAGATGCTCGAATTTAACAGCATCCTCAATTACTTTGAATCTGTTGAGGAGGCCATTGATGAGTTTGACATTCTCAGGGGCATTGATATTGGCAAATCAAGCCAGCAGGCTGTTAAGGTCAATAAAAGTACCACATTGCCGGTTTCACTCCCCAAAGTGAAGATCAAGTCCAAGAAAGATCCTTTAAGTCAATCCAAAAGTCACAATGATGTTTTTGAACCGTCATCTGCTCGAAGTCTGCCGTTAATGGAAAAAATTAAAAGGATCGTTATCGAAAATCCCTTTGGAGGTGCGCGATACATTGCCAAACAATTAAACACCGAGCAATATGGTTCGATTCGCATCGGATTTTTCAGGATGTGGTCCATTTTAAAAAAACTGAATCTTGAAAACAGAGAGAAGCGGTATAGATTCTACCGCTCCCGCTAATGACGTAGATTGACTGCAAGATGGGATTCCACCCTGGTCATAAGGGAGTTCAGTGTATATTTTGAAAAGGCAGGAGACAACAATCTGTAAAATGACGGATTGATGTTTACGATCTATCCCTTTTCAATAACGACAGTTGGTTGTCGGACAGTGTTGTGATGACTAATTGCTGCATTCATAAAAGAGATTCAAAAGCATGAACCCATACATCCGGAAAACGGATGTTTTTTTATGATCTTGTCCAATGTCTTGATGGTATGCTATTTGCATTTTCTCATCGCTCGACATAAAGTCTCTCACGATGGAGAAAGGAAAACCGTATGACGTTCGGCAGGACGACGCTGTTAAGGACTGTTTTTCCGTTTCTTATGATGTTTTTGTTTATTGTCATTCTCATTCTACCTGAGACCGGTTTCACTCAGGTCTTTCCTGAAGCGCAATGGTCTAAATCCGCCAAGTCGCTGACTGTTTTTCAGCCAGGCGATGCCGTGAGCATTCAGATTTGGGAACTGTATCAGGAGGGCCAGAGAAGCTTAAACCTTTCAGGCGAGTATCCTATCAACCGGGAAGGGTATATCATTTTGCCTATTGTAGGAGAGGTCAATGTCCAGGGTTTAACTGAGTATGAGCTGATGCAGACCTTACAAGAAAAACTTCGGCTCTATCTGCGCAATCCGTTTGTCTACGTTCGACCGCTCATCAGGCTTACTATGCAGGGATTTTTCAACAGGCCCGGATCGTATCGGATTGATCCGACCCGTTCATTGTGGGATCTTGTCCAATTGGCAGGTGGACCGGCCCGAAATAGTAATCTCGAAAAGATGCGTGTTGAGCGCAGCG
>CAZDVF010000036.1:0-13080 GCA_964508725.1 uncultured bacterium
TGAACACGCCGTCACCGATAAAAATGCCACGATTGTCCGTTCCTTTTGCATCTAGCACGCAGTTGTCGTCAATGACTACATTATCGCCGATAAATATCTTTTTCGGATGCCTAAGGACTACACTCGTTCCAAACGTAACATTTCTTCCCACGCGTCCAATAATTTTTGGATAGAGTTTGCTCCGAAGAAAAAGACCCAGTGCACCTGGAATCCAGCTCGTCAGGCCGATGACAAGCTCATATTTGACTAATTTCAACAGTCCCCTCTCGCCCAGAATTAAATCCTGGTACTTCCCTAGTTTCCCCCCTTCTTTGAAAAGCTCTTTCTGTATTTCAATGGTTTCTTGTGTCACCATACTATCCCTCACTCAAGCAGTCCCTGCTCCTGATACCACGCCGCCGTCCGGGACAGTCCGATCTTGAGATCAACGGATGGACTGTATCCCAATTCACGCCGGGCTTTGGATATATCGAACGCCCGGTCTTTCGTGAAAAAATCTGCCCGTCTGCGGTAGATGGGCGGATGAATCTTCAGCGGCCGGCAAACCAGCTCGCACAGCACTCCGGCGGTCCACAACGGCCAGACCGGGTAGTGTTTGCTCGAAAGCGGAACGCCCAGCACGTCGGCGATGGTTCGGACCAGCACATTCAGAGTCGTGGCTTTCTCTCCGGCTAAAATAAAAATATCTCTCTCTAACTCTTTCTTCAGTCCAAGTTGGATAATGCCATCCACAAGATCGTCGATGTAGGTCAGGTGGTAGAGCACTTCGCCCGATCCGAACATGCGGAACTTGCCCTTTTGAATGAAACGGAAGAGCTTGAGAAAGCGCGTGTCCCCGGGTCCGTAAATCCCCACAGGACGAAAAACCACCCCGGGCAGTCCCTCCTTGCGGAAAAAGTCCAGTGCTAAAAGCTCGCCTTCCATCTTCGACTCTTGGTAGTAGTCGCCGGGATTGTACGGCGCGTCTTCTGCAGCAGGCGGATTGGCGATCTCGCCCTGCACGCCCACAGTGCTGCAGTGGACAAACCGCTTCACCCCGGCCTGCTTGGATGCAACCAGCAGGTTCCGCGTTCCGTCTACGTTGACATCCCAAAACATCTTGCGGGGGATATTCTCCTCCCGGTACACAGCAGCGATGTGATACACGGTGTCGATGTCCTGGACAGCGTCTTTCAAACTCGCTCCGTCCCGCAGATCACCGGGAACAATCTCGATTCCGGTCTGTCGGAGGCCGGTCGCGTCATCTGTCGGCAAGACCAGTGCGCGGACCTTACATCCATCGCGGACCAGACGTCGGGCCAGATGGCCGCCTGTGAATCCTGTTGCGCCTGTAACCAAAACGCGTGTCATCTGTTTCTCACCTTAATTGCGTAAATACTTCAAACTCGCCAAAGGGATTCCGGCGATCCGTTTCCGCCGAATGGAATCACACGCCCTGCACGGAGAACCCAGAGTGTCTGCTGACCCGGCTGTCATCTGTTCGCGCAGCAGGTAGATCCGGTCGCTGTTAAACAGCTCGGCCAGGGACGTCTCGCGCGCGTCACCGTACACGATCTCGGCGAAAAAATCATGGGGACATGATCCCACACGGCCGTCCCACAACACAACCAGCGCATGCCACGGAAACGTGCACGCAGAGAAGGTGGATGTTTCCATTTCGTGAGACAGGACACTGCCCGCCCAGTTGTGGGGCCGCTTCACGATCAGCCGGTCGAGCCCCCGGTCTTTCAGCGAGCGGATGAACACCTTCTTCGCTTCCGGAGCAAGCGGACGATCGTCCAGTTCCATGACCTCCATCACTGTGCGGGGCTCATCGCATCCCAGAGTCCGCTTCATCTCCAGAAACCGGTGGATGTTGCCCAGCGTCTTCCGGAAGTCAGCGCCGATCCGAACTGACTCGTATGCTTCGGCCGTGTATCCGTCGAACGAAAAGGAAATCAGCCGCAGGCCAGACAGGATGAGTGCTTCTGACAGCTTCTCCGTCAACGTCGTGCCGTTGGTGTGCAGCTTGACCTTCACGCCCCGCTGGTCGGCATAGCGGATCATCTCCGCCAGTTTCGGATGGAGCGTCGGCTCGCCCCGGTGGTGCAGATTCACATCGTGCACGTCCGGCCCGATCTGGTCGATCAGCGACGTGAACAGATCAAAATCCATGTTGCCCAATGTGTCGGAGGGCAGTTCCTTGTTTGGACACATGACACAGGCCAGGTTGCACCGGTTGGTCGGCTCGATCCAGAGCCGGTAGGGCGGATACGACACCCGCGTCTCTTTTTTCAACCAGTAACTGGCCGTGATGCGCGCCAGCCGCGCCAGGGCCTTTCGGTGCCTCAGCATACGATCCGGTACCGGGATTTGACGGTGTTGATTTCTTCTGACACGCGGCCGGGCTTCCACCCCAGCTCACGGGACATCGACTCGGCGCAGAAGGACAGTGTCTCATCCGGGGGACACCGGGCCGATCCCAGATCGGTTCTGCGGAAGATCACATCAGCCAGAGTCTGAGCTGATTCGTTTCGGACCGCGTGCACCACCTCGGCGCGGATGACTTCGTTCGATCCCGGGACCAGTTTCAGGAGCGCGGGATCGGAAGAACCATATGTCAAGATTCTCGGGTAGTCGGATCCGTAGGTCAGCGCCAGGTGGCGCAAGACGTCCGGACCGAGTCCGTGGGAATTCGTTTGCAGAACCTCGGAGAAGAAAGCATCAAATCGCGCAATCTCCCCTCCGGCGAGCCGAGTGGCGCTGGTCGCACACGACGGCGGCGTCTTCCCCATCTTGCGGAACACCAGATTCACAACTTTCTCGGCCACGTCGCGGGCCGTGGTGTATTTAACGCCGACCACACTCAGCAGTCCTTGTGGACCATTGTCCCGCGCATGATCGATGATTCTGTAGTGCTTGGCCAGATTCACCTCGCCCGTTTTGGGATGGATGCCCGCCGCCGGAAGAAGCCCCTTCTGCACAAACGTAACCTCATCCAGTTGGATCGGGTCATGAATCCAGGCGCCGTTGATTTCGTCCAAGGCCTGTTGGACTTCAGCCTCGCTCACCGTCAGATCGTCGGGGCTGCCGTCATACAGTTTGTGGAACGTGCCCACAATCGTGTGGCCCCGCCAGTTGGAGGCGAACAACACCCTGCTTCCGCGGTGCTGGCTTCCGTCTTCACGTGTATGGACGAAAGGTGCGGAGAATCCCGCGGCGCCGCCGGGCAAGAGCGTGCGCTCCACAACCAGATTCATGGCTGTGGACAGCATCAATTCGCTGGATGGTTTCCCGTTTTCGGACAGCACCTGATCGATCCACCCGCCCGCCGCGTTCACAACCAGTTTGGCGCGGATGGCGAATGTGTCACCGGTCAGCGCGTCCTCTGCGCGGACGCCTGTGACGCGCCCTCCCTGACGGATCAGACTCCGGCACGCCACATAGTTGGCTGCAACCGCTCCCTTCGCGGCGGCGGACTGGATCATGGCCAGCACAAAGCGTTCGGAGTTGTACACCTGTGCGTCGGTCCACTCTGCGCCGCCTGTGATGCGGTCTCCGGAGATGCCGGGAATCCGTTTCAGGCAGGTGGATTTGGACACGATCCGTCCGGACGGAATACGCTTCTGTGGATCGTCCAGCCGGTTCCGGTCAAAGCTGATCACATCGTTGAGAAGGAGGCCGGCGAAGAGCGCCTCGATCCCTTTCATGGCGTGTCCGTAGGTCGGCATCACGCACGTCAGGGGATGCACCAGATGCGGCGCAATGGACAGATACGTCCGCCGCTCGCGGATCGACTCGCGCATCCGTTTGACATCCAGATTCTGCAAGTAACGCAGCCCCCCGTGGATGGTCTTCAGGCTGTTGGCCGACGTGGCGCCGCAGAAGTCGCCCTTGTCGATGAGCGCGACGGAGAGCCCGCGCAGGCTGGCGTCCCACGCAATGGCCGCGCCGTAAATTCCCGCGCCGACAATGGCGACATCGAAAGTGGAGTCGGAAAGCGCTGTCAGGTTCCGTTTCATGGATTCATACTTTTCTTCGTCACAGGACTCATTTTGTGCAAAACGCCATCAGGTGCCAGCCCCAGCGCCGCACCAGCGGCCGCGGAATCGCGTTGAACACATCGACAAACAGCGTGTTGAAGAGCCTGGCTTTCAAACCCTTCTGCAGTCTGGACTTCACAGGGAATCGCTCCGGAACGATGTGCACATCGTTAAATTTGCTCAAAAACGTGCGGAACTCACGGGCTGTGTACAGGTGGAAAGCCGGCGCGTCGTCGTGCTCCAGATCCACATGAAAAAGTTTGGACATGATCATGAGCCAACCTTTGCGGTTGTAAACCATGCTGATGAAGGTCCCGCCGGGCTTGAGCACACGGTGAATCTCATCGATTATTTTCTGGATATCGGCAGTGTACTGGAGCACGCCGTGGGCGTAAACCACATCGAACGTCGCATCGGGAAAGTCAAGGGCCTCGCCGTTTCCCACGATCATATTGGCGGGCACGCTGTGGAGCGCGGCATTCTGTTTCGCCAGATCAATGGCCGTCTCCGACAGATCCACACCCGTGACCTCAGCCCCGCCCTGCGCAAAACGGACCAGGTCGGTGCCGATGCCGCACCCGATTTCGAGGATTTTCTTGCCGCGAAAGGCGGAGAAGTCCACGACCTCGGGGAGATAGCGCAGTTTGTCGTACCGATAGGCTTCCAGGTCGTCAAAAAATCCGCGCGTCCCCACAGGGTGCGCGCTCATCTGTTGATCGTGAATCCGGTCGTTCCAGTACGTCCGAATGGCTTCAATGGCTGGCGTCTCATGTCCGTTTCGTTGTGTCACGTTCGACTCGCATTCCCAGTTTGACAAAACATCCTAAAATATAGAAATATCAACGATAAAAACCAAAGAGAAAAGGAGAAAAAATCTATTTTCCGTACAGATCAAACCACTGCTGAAACACCATGAGCGCCCACAACGTGTGACTGTGATTCGCAGTCCCCTGGAGGTGTTGATCCACAAGCGAATGAACAGAATCGGCATTGAAATACCCTTGCTGTGCCAGGCGTCCGGGATCGAGCAGATCCAGCATCATGGGCTTGAGGTCTTCCCGGATCCACTGCTTGATGGGGATGCTGAATCCCTGCTTGTCCCGATTCTGAACTTCAGGGGGCAATGCATCCCAAAATGTCTGCTGCGGCAGGACTTTGGTCTTGAATCCGCGCATCTTGAAATCGGGTGGCAGGCTCATGGCGAACTCTACCATGCGGTGGTCGAGAAACGGCACACGCGCTTCGAGCGACGCGGCCATGGACATCCGGTCGACTTTGACGAGGATATCGTCGGCCAGGTAGGTCTTGACGTCCATGAAGCCGGTCCGGGTGATGTCATCCGTTCCTTCAGCCATTCGGCTGGCCGTGTGAATGAAGTCGTAGGGATCATCCCCGGCAATGGCGTTGAGGACAGATGGAGACAGGAGCCTCTGCCGCTGGACTTCGGAGAGAAATACCATCCACCGCGCGTGGAAGAGAGACTTGGGCAGCTCGGTTCCCTCCACGAACCGCTTGACACTGTTGATCAGGCCCTTCTTTTGCGCCGCGGGTGGAAGGCTGCGGGCTAGCGGAGAAATGAGATGACGCTTTACAACCTTGGGCAGCAGGTGATAAAACCGCCGGTCAAACCGATGCGCGCGGTACGCGTCGTACCCGGCGAAAAGCTCGTCGCCTCCGTCGCCCGACAGGGAAACAGTGACGTGTTCACGCGCCATTTGGGACACCAGATACGTGGGGAAAATGGAGAAGTCACCGAAGGGCTCATCGAACTGCCGGACCAGTTTTTCCGTCAGGTCCAGCGCCCTGGCTTCGATCACCAGCTCGTGATGCTCCGTGTCGTTCTTCCGCGCCACGGCCCGGGCGTAGCCAAGCTCGTTGTACGAGGAATCCTTGAATCCGATGGAGAAGGTCTTCACAGGCTGCGTCTGGAGACCGGCCATCAGCGAGACGATGATGGACGAGTCCAGCCCTCCAGAGAGAAAGGCGCCCAGGGGCACGTCCGAAATCAGGCGGAGGCGCACCGCATCTTCCAAAAGCTCGGCCAGCCGCTCACGCGCTTCCCGAAAGGTCCAGTCTTTGACATGCGGGATAAGTTCCCAAAAGGCTTCGGAGCGAACACGCCCGTCCTGCCACGTCATCCAGTGTCCCGGCTCCAGCTTGCGGATGTGCCGAAAAATAGACCGCGGCGCCGGAATGTATTCAAATGTGAGGAAGTTATTCAAGGCCGTTAGATCAATGTCGCGCCGCACATCGGGGCACGCCAGGATGGCCTTGATCTCCGAACCGAAGACGATCTTCTCGTCATCGGAGTAGACGTAAAGCGGCTTGATGCCCAATCTGTCGCGAGCCAGAAAAAGCATCTGTTTACGGACGTCCCAGATAGCGATGGCGAACATGCCGTTGAGCCGGCGGCACACATCCGCGCCCCATGCCTCGTACCCGTGGAGGATGACCTCTGTATCGCTGTGTGTGCGGAACCGGTGGCCCAGCGCTTCCAGCTCTTTTCGCAGGAATTGGAAATTGTAAATTTCGCCGTTGAAGACAATCCAGAGGTTCTCATCCTCATTGGAGATTGGCTGGCTGCCTGTGTCCAGGTCAATGATGGAAAGCCGGCGCATGGCAAGCCCGGCAGGGCCCTGAATCGTTTGGCCGGCGTCGTCCGGACCGCGGTGAGCCAGGGTGTCGCGCATCCGCTGAAGCGCGTCCGAATCGGGTTGACGCTCCCTGTCAAGATAGAGGAGTCCACAGATACCGCACATGCTACGCCGTCCCTCCTGTTGCCTGGTGAAGGACGCGCTGGAGCTTCTCAAGATAGGCGGGATATGCGTAACGGGCCTCTGCCAATTCTTGTGCTTTTTGTGATATGCATGCGGCCAGCTTTTGATCACTCAAAATACGGAGGATGCCCTCGGCGAAGCTGTCGGCGTCAGGATCGGTGAGAACCGACACGTCGTCTGAAAGGACCTGGGTGTGGGTCAGAAGCCGCGTGGCCACAATGGGCACGCCGGATCGTAGATAAGCGTAGATTTTAAGCGGCGTGTTGGTTCCTGCTGTGCGGGGCGAAACCAGCACATCTGCGCACCGGATGTAACTGCTCACCGTCTGCGGGGGAACCTGTCCGGTGAAGAGGACACGATCGGCGACGCCTCGCTCCACCGCCAGCACGCGGACCTGCTCGACCTGATCGGGATGTCCTCCGACCAGAAGGAAAACAGCGGAAGTATTTCTGAACAGCACAAGCTTGGCGCTATGCACCAGCATGTCCAAACCCTGGTAGGGTTCGAATGTGCCCGTGTAGAGAACCACGGTCTTTCCTGACAGATTTAAAGAATGGCGGATCGTTTCGGACGTGTCTTCCTCACCGAAGATCATGCCATAATCCACAACATTCTCGATGAGGATCGAGCCGCGGTCGGGAAACAGGTTCGCAACATGATCGAACAGATCGGGACAGATGGTGATCACGCCGTCTGCGTTGCGGAGGACCCGCTTTTCCAATCCCTCAAATATCTTGAAGAGGAGTCTGGACTCTGTGAATCGGAAATTCTTGAGCTGCTGCGGCAGGCTGGAGTGCATGTCGTAGAGATGAGGAATCCGGAACAGGGAAGCCATGGCCGTACCCCAGAATCCGGCCTCTTCGTGGGTGTGGAGAAGATCGTATCGCCTGGTGAGAAGTTTAAAAAAGGTCTTGATGCAGAGGAAGAAATCCAGCGGGATCTTGGCCAGCGAAGGGCCGATCTTGATGCTGCCAATACCCGGCACGCGGGGAATACGATCAATGGTCACGCCGGGGAAATGGACGTTCTCACCGAGATGATACGTCACCAGTTCAACCTGATGACCCATATCTGAAAAAGCCTTCAAGCGTCCTACAACGCTTAAAGGCGTCCCCCGAGGTTCAAAAATCGGCTCTGGAGCAACCATGAGAATGCGCATACGTATCCTGTCCGTCGTCAGCTATTATGCCGCCAGATTCCGAAACGTGGAATTGTCGGCTTGATTTACTGTCTGTCGATATTCATCGTGTTTTCTCCCCCATCAGCGCTTGCTCCCCAAGGAGATCGGACGTATGAAAAATCTATGAGGCTCCGTACCCGGTCAGTACAACAAAGATCGTGCGGATCAGGATTTTACAATCATTCCAGAGTGAAAAGTTATCGATGTATTTCAGGTCCATCTCCATCCATTGCTCAAATTCAATCCGGTTACGGCCCGACACCTGCCAGATACAGGTCAATCCCGGTTTCATGGAAAGACGCCGTCTCTGCCAGGTTTCGTACATTTCTACTTCCTCGGGTAGCGGCGGTCTCGGCCCGACCAGGCTCATGTCCCCCTTAAGCACATTGAATAACTGGGGCAGTTCATCAATGCTGAATTTTCGCATGAACCGGCCGAATCCTGTGACACGGGGATCCCGCTTCATTTTAAAAACAGGACCGTTCATTTCATTCCGCCGCTTGAGTTCTTTCTGACGAACCTCGGATCCAACGTACATGGACCGAAACTTGTAGAGCGTAAACTTCCGCCCGTTGAGTCCGCTACGAATCTGACGGAAATAAACCGGTCCGCGAGACGAGATCACAACACCTGCGACAGCCACGATAAAAACAGGCGACAGCAGCAGGATGGCCAGAAGAGCGATTGTCACGTCAGATGTCCGTTTCAGAAAAAGCTGCCACTCTTTTGCCACAGATGTGTGAAAAATGATGAGTGGAATCCCCGCAAAACTGGACATGCGCATCTGGGCCAGTTTGGGCTGATACAAATCCACATTGACAGCTGTGCTTACGCCTTCGCGCTCGCAATGATGAATGGCCTCTTCGATACGGTTGAGCCACATGCGGGGCACCACAAAAATAATTCGGTCAACCACAAACTCCCGCAAGATGCGGGGGATATCGCGAATGCGTCCCAGCACCTCGTAATCCATGACTTTCTTGCCCAACAGTTTGGGATCGTCATCGATAAGACCAACAATCCGAAATCCCCAGTTGGCGTGGGCCCTGACCACCTCGATGAATTCCACGGCCCTGCGTCCCGTTCCCACAATGAGTAAATTCACCAGGTTATAGCCTTGTCGGAAGGTGTAATCGAGAAACCACTTCCAAAGGGCTTTCTCGATGGCAAGGCTAATATAGCCCGTTACGGCAAAAACGCCTACATAAAACCGGCTTGTCAGTGTCATTTTAAGCAAAAAGACGCCGCTGCCCAGGAAGAGGATGGACATCAGTCCCGTCCGGAAGACACGCCAAAGCGTCTCGATAAACAGTTTGGTTCGAAAATTATCGTAAACGCCATCCACAGACATGAGTCCAATCCATGCGGGGATGGTGATGAGGACCAGCCAGATATGATTACGCAGAAAATAGATAGCGCCGCCAAACGAGATCGATTCACCGAAGGCCAACGGTCCCAATTCAAATACCTGCCGAAGCATCATGGTGATAAAATACGCGGAGATAAACGCGATGACAATGACAAAACCATCTGATAGTTTCATCATACGAACGAGGAACACTTCTTTTTCACGCATCATCGCCCAGTTCCACCGCTCAACTCTTCAAGGTACCACGACACAAATTGGGGAATGCCCTTTTTTACCGGCACTTTGGGATAATAACCCAGTTCGTTCTTTGATTTAGAAATATCTGCATAAGTTACAGCCACATCCCCGGGCTGGCTGGGCAACCATTGGATCTTCGCAGGTTTACCCACAGCTTCTTCGAGAAGTGCGATCAATCGGGAGAGGATCGTGGTCTGTGACTCTCCCAGATTGTAGATGTGATACTGCTCACATTTCTCAATGGCCTTGAGAATGCCATCAACAATATCTGTAATATATGTGTAGTCCCGCCGGGAATTACCGTCTCCGAAAAGAGGAATCGGGCGTCCCTCGACGATACATCGCGTGAATTTATGAATGGCCATATCCGGCCGCTGCCGTGGGCCGTAAACCGTAAAAAACCGGAGACAGGTCACAGGCAATTGATAAAGCGAATGGTACGTGTAACCCAGAAGTTCACACGCCTTTTTGGTGGCTGCATACGGTGAGATGGGAAAATCCACATTGTCATCTTCAGAGAAGGGAATCTTCTTGTTGTTTCCATAGACAGAGGAGGAGGATGCCATAATGAATTTGGAGACATTTGCCGTCCTGGCCAGTTCGAGCAACCTCAACGTCCCCTCGATGTTGACCTTCTGGTAGAGTCTTGGATTCTTGATGGACGGCCTCACGCCAGCGCGCGCCGCCAGGTGAATAACAGCATCCGGAATCTCGTCAAAAAAGAGGTCACGCATGCGGCGCCAGCGCAAAATGTCGCCATCGATCAGTCGGAATTGAGGCTGCTTTACAAGTTGGCGGATATTGTGTCGTTTAATAGAAGGATCGTAATATGCATTAAAATTGTCAACACAAGTCACACGATGGCCCAAGTGGATGAGCTTTTCACACAGATGTGATCCAATAAAACCTGCCCCCCCGGTGACCAAAAAATGCATGGGCATGTTTCCTCAATATCGATAATAACTGTATCCCTCGTGAGCGACCTCCACGCCAGCGCAATTGAGAATCACGCCCAATATCTTGGCCTGGACATTCTGAAACAGTTCCATTTTTCGCAGGACATCCTCCCTGCTTGTTTTTCCCGATCGGATGAGGACAGCCACACCATCAACAAGGGTGCCCAGAATCACGGCGTCCGAGCCGGCCGTGAGCGGCGGCGTATCATAGACAATAAAATCGAACCGCTTGGCTATTCCCTCGACAAACCGTTTCATCCGCATCGAACCCAGGAGCTCGGAAGGATTGGGAATCAAAGATCCGCACGTGATGAGTGACAGATTGGGAACATACGTCTCGCGAATAACATTCTCGAGTGATGCAACACCGGTCAAATAATTGGTCAATCCCGGCTTTTTGGGACAATTAAAGGTGTTGTGTAAAACACCGCGGCGAAGATCAGCATCGATGAGCAGCGTGCGGGACTTCTGCTGGGCCAGCGTTATAGTCAGGTTAGCTGCGGTGAATGACTTCCCCTCACCCGGACTAACGCTGCCTATGACCAGCGATTTAATCGGACCGAGGTTCTTTGAAAAAAGCAGGCCGGTTCGCAAAGCGCGGTATGACTCGCCAACAGGCGTGGGTGAATAATCGTGTGTGACAATCTGCGAACTGATGCTTTTGGCTTTCTCCGAATCCTGGAGTTCATAATCATCGAACTTGACGCGGGGAATAATGCCCAGAATGGGCATTTTCAAATACCGCTTGACATCATCACGTGTTTTAATGCTCTTGTCAGCCACTTCCCAAAGCAAGGCGGCGCCAATACCAAATCCGAATGCAAATAGAATCCCCATCAGGATTTTTTTATTTTTATCACCGCTGATCGGCACTGTCGGTGGAATGGCAGGATCGAGAATCGAGACGTTTTCTGATGCCACAGCTTCATCGATCTGCGCTTCCTGATGTCGCCTCAACAGCATGTTGTAAATGTCTTCATTCACCCTTCGAACACGCTGAAGCCGTATCAATCGCAGCTCCTCTTCAGGAAGTGTGTTCAACTTCTTTTGTACATCTGCAGTCTCCTGTTCAATGGTTGCGATCCGGCCGTTTAATTCCTGAACCTTTTCCCTGGCAAGTTGGTAGATTTTATCCTCGATCAGGGTAATCCGTTCACTCAATTCCATGACTGTCGGATTGCCTTGAGGCACACCCCGACGCAGCAAATCAGAGCGTGATTGATCGAGATCATTCAATTCCTGCCTTGCAATGGTCATATCGGCACCCTCACCAAAAACCGGCTGCATGGCTATTTGGCGGTATACATATCGGGTTGAAATGCCAGCGTCAAAATCAGACGTCTGAGGATCAAGCTTGCCCAACAACATCTCGAGTTCGTTTCTCACCAATATCGCCTGGTTTTTTTCCCGTTCCAGGGCATCAAGACGTGTAACTGTTTCCTGGGTTTCCTGGTCCAAACCCATCAGATAACTTCCACGGAACGATTTGAGCTGTGAGTCGGCCTTATCCAGATCCTCTTTGACCACATCAAGCTGTTCCTGAAGATAGGTCCTGAGAAAACGGCTGGCGTCTTTTCGCAACTGTTGGCTTTTCTCAACAAAAATACCAGATAACATGTTAACGGTCCGACTGGCGATGACCGGATCAGTATCCTTAAAATTAAGCCGCAACGTGTTGCCTGCCCGATTGGGCTGAATCTCGACCCTGGAAATCAGAGACTGAACCGTACCGCGAAAATCGTTTACAGTAAAGTGGATTTGTGAAAACTGCTGTGGCGCAGTTGGTTGGATCGAGAAGATCAATCCGTTGTAAGAGACAGAATCTTTGACAAGATCTACTACACGCAGACTGTCGAGTCGGTTCAAACCCAAATAGAACGCACAATAACCTGTTGGATAAAACCGTAAAGAATAATGTCCAGATACGGGATCCTTGGTTGTCGAAAACGTACGAAAAAGATCGTGTCGGGACACATCAACATCTGAATCGGTTCCGATGTTTTGAAGCGTCAATCCCAGCTTTGCTGTGACCTCCTCAGAAAAACTTCGGCTTCTGAGTCGAAGGATTCGGTTTTGCACCAGTTGCTCGGAGACTCCCCCCGCCAGGTTTTCGAACGTGATCCATGCATCGGCCTGGTATACTGGGGGTTGATTACGAATGTTCAGCGTCCAGGGAACAGCGATCGCTAACGTGATACCGACTATCAACCACCATCGCTTGACAATACCCCGGATATAGCGGGTAAGATCCACACCCGAACTTTCAGTTGTCGGCTCTTCGAAGAAGTCTTCCATGAGTGATTCCTTGGTCATACAATCCTTTCGCAATGTTTTGATTTTAAAAATTTCCGAAACGAATACGCAAGTACAGAAGAGCGATGGATGCCGCCAGATTGACAATCCCGATCACCAGGGGAAGATTTAAACCACCCCGTTCTGGAACAATGATCTGATCTCCCGATTCGATACCAATCTCTTCCAGGGAAAAACCCCTCTCAAACTGGACCAGCAACTTATTGAAGACAACCCGTCCGCTGCG
>CAZDVF010000037.1:0-12896 GCA_964508725.1 uncultured bacterium
AGATAAAGAGAAACTGATCCTGTTCTATCGAAACAATGGATACCGAGATGCCGAGGTTGTGAGTGATTCTCTGTATTACGATGATGCTAAAGAGGCACTGTTCATCGATATTTGGGTTCGAGAGGGCAGGTGTTATTACATTGGTGAGATTACATGGGAAGGCAATGAGCTTTTTGAAGACAATCAGCTGACATCCCTTCTGGAATTTAAAACGGGAGACGCCTTCAGCCAGGAAGATTTCGTCAAGTCAATTCAGGAAAAAGTCGGAGGCGCCTATTATGATTTGGGATACATTTACAGTCAGATCAATCCCAAGGAAACATTGCGAGGCGCTGATACTCTGGATATCCAGTTCATTATCAATGAGGGAAATCCTGTCAAGATTCGCAAGATCCTCATCAGTGGGAATACCCGGACAAAAGAGCGCGTCATCCGACGATCGCTCCGAACCTTTCCTGGTGAGGTTTTCAGCCGTGAACTGTTGATGCGCAGCACGCGAGAGCTGATGATGCTGAACTATTTTCAGAATGTTCTCCCCAATGTCAATCCAGTGGATGAAGAGAACCTGGATGTGACCTTTGATGTGGAGGAAAAGTCTACAGATACGGCCAATCTTTCGGCCGGATGGAGCGAGCTCGACCGGCTCATAGGCAGTGTGGGCTTCAGTATGAACAATCTGTTCGGCAACGGACAGAAGCTGGGTTTGAACTGGAATTTCGGCAGGTTTTACCGCGCGTTTAACATCAACTTTACTGAACCGTGGCTCTTGAATACGCCGACGCTAGTTGGTGTCAGTCTTTATGACACCAAACGCGATCCCTTCTACATCGGCTACAGCCAACAGAGTCGTGGAATCTCACTTCAGCTCGGACGCCGGTTCTCATGGCCTGACAATTACTTCCGCGGCGACTGGATTTATCGCATCGATGAGACCTATCTGGGTGATTTTAGTGATTATTATACGGAAGTGAATCCTAACAACATTGTTAACGAGGACTGGCCTCTCACATCCAGCGGCATCACCCAGATCATTTCGAGAAACAGCCTGGACCATCCGGAGTTTCCCTCATCAGGATCGCGCGTCAGTTTGTCTACAGAAATTGCCGGCGGTCCTCTCGGTGGCAATGTCGGATATCACAAACACACGTTGAAGGCGGAATTCTTCCACCCGACCATTTTTTCGAAGTTGATTCTGTTCACACGGCTTCAGGCCGGATATATGGATTCACTCTCGGGACGCATTCCCTACCTCGAACGGTTTTTCATGGGTGGCAGCGGACTTTCTCGATCAATACCATTGAGAGGGTACAATGATCCACTGGCCGGAGGGCGGTATTCCAGCTGGGGCGGCCAGACCATGCTGCAAGCGACAGTGGAGTTGCGCTTCCCCATTATCAGCAATCCCATGGCTTTCGGTTTGATTTTTGCCGAGGCAGGAAATACCTGGCTGGATCTGGGCAGCACGGATCCCTTCGATTTGCGGCGCTCGGTGGGTATCGGCGCACGGATATTCATGCCCATGGTTGGGATGATCGGTTTTGATTATGCGTATGGATTTGACAACATTGACGAGACCGGATTGCGATACGGTGGCTGGAAACCACATTTTGTATTCGGTCGTGGTTTTTAACGGATCGTTTTTATGAGATCACAAGTTAACGTGAAGGAGGATCGTGTGGGACGCAAGCATATCTTGATCATTCTGTTCGTCGGATTGATGGCAACGGGATGGAACAGCGCGTCAGCGCAGTTGAAACTTGGATACATTGATTCACAGAAAATTTTGATGACGTATTCGAAGGCGGTTGACGCACAGAAGAAGCTCGAAGGCGAAAGCAACGCCGTTGTTCAGGAACTTCAGAGCATGGAAGAGGAAATCCGAAATACGAATCAACAACTTGAACAGCAGAGCATGTTGCTCAGTGATGCAAAAAAACGTGAAAAAGCCCAGGAATTGCAAGATTTATACGCTAGGTATCAGCAGTTTCAACAACAGAAAGAACAAGAAATGGGCCAGCGGCGAGAAGAATTGTTGAAACCCATCATTGATGAAATCAATGAGACCATCAAAGTAATCGGTGAGGAAGAAGGTTATGATATGATCTTTGATGCAGGGAGCCTCGTACACGCCAAAGAGTCCTTTGATCTGACTGACAGGGTGTTGGGTAAACTGGAGGGGGGTACGACTTCAGGAACAGCGGCCAAACAATAGCCGTTAGAGGGCTTAAAGTCTGACCATCCACAATTTGAGAAACAGATTGAGGACACAGACTTGATTCCACGATTTGTGAAGCGCCAGGCGCCCTGATCTTTAATGTTCAGGGCGCAGTCCGTTTTGTGACATCGTATTCATCCTGTGGAATATAATCAGAAGATTTCCGGTTTGATGATACATACGGAAGCATTATTGCTGAAGGCGATTCTCCTGTCCAGCGTCAGATGAAAAGAGAAATGTCGAATCTGAACCTGGACAGGACGCATAATTCCCAATTGATTGCATTTGTGCGTACTGTGGAAGTTTGTCATTCAGAGTCCCTTTTCCGCATGACAAAGAATTAGGTTGACGACTCATTCAGATTTTTCACTGACTGACGGCTGGGGCAGACTCAGTTTGATTAAGCTATCAACAGTAAAGCTTCCACTTGATGGATTGGTTTAAAAGTCCGCATCAAGACATAGTTCGTAAGATGGAGGACAAAACGTTGCGGAATTTATTTTTAATCCGATTGTCTTTGGTGTTGTTTTTCAGTGTCATCATGACATATGCAACCCAGGCGCAGGACAAGATCGCCTATGTCGATTCGCAACGGATCCTTACCACGTATCCTGCGGCAAAAGACGCCCGAAACAAGCTGGACACGGAGAACAACACGTGGGGTCAGGAACTGCAAAAGATGCAGCAGGAGATCAAGACGATACAAAATCAATTGGATCAGCAGAGCCTGCTTCTTAGCGATGCAAAACGACAGGAAAAGGCTGACGAATTGCAGAAATTAATTGAAGATGCGAGAAAATATCAAAACCAGATCTGGGGTGAAAACGGAGAATTCTTTAGAAAACAGCGCGAGTTGATGCAGCCGGTTTATGTAGCCATTAATGAAGCCATCAACCGGATTGGCGAAGAGGATGGATACGACATGATTATCGATGGATCGAGCGGTGCCCTGCTTTTCGCAAAAGATGATTACGACATCACAGATCAGGTGATCGAGACACTGCCGGAAGAACAGATAAACCAGCAGGCTGCGCCGTCAGGCGGGGTCAGACGATGAAGATGACCGTTCAAGAAATTGCCCGGATCATAAACGCTCAAATCGAGGGCGACGCAACGCTGGATATCACCGGCGTCGCCAAGATTGAAGAGGCGCAAGCGGGTCACATCTCATTTGTCAGCAATCCAAAATATGCGCAATATCTGACTACAACGAAAGCATCCGCTGTCATTGTGTCCAACGATTTAAAAGGAGACGCCAACACGGTGCTGTTGCGCACGGCGAATCCCTATTTTGCGTTCATGAAAGTGGTGCGACAGTTTTTCCCACAAGAATCCCTCATCGAGAAAGGTGTCCATCCCACAGCAGTTATTCACGAAACGGCTCAACTGGGTGAGAATATCCGTATTGGCGCTCATGTGGTCGTGGGTTCGAATTGCCAAATCGGATCGGATACGGTTCTCATGCCCGGCGTTGTGATTGGATCGGGCGTGACCATCGGTGAGGGGTGCACCATCCACGCGCGGGTCAGCTTGCGCGAACGGGTTGTTTTGGGTGATCGTGTCGTGATTCACGACGGAACCGTTATTGGCAGCGACGGTTTTGGTTTTGCTCCCGAAGGGGGGACATACCACAAGATTCCACAGGTCGGTATTGTCATTATCGAAGACGATGTCGAGATTGGCGCCAATACGACCATCGATCGGGCGTCTCTGGGTGAAACCCGTATCAAGCGCGGCGCCAAGCTTGATAATTTAATCCAGGTCGGGCACAATTGCACTATCGGTGAAAACACCGTCATCGCGGCGCAAACAGGTCTTTCGGGCAGTACGCACATCGGCCGTCATGTGCGCGTCGGCGGGCAGGTTGGTTTTGCCGGCCACATGTCCATCGGCGACAACGTTGCCATCGGAGCGCAATCGGGAGTCAGTAAATCCGTCCCATCGGATCAATTTGTTTTTGGATATCCTGCGAAACCACATGGTGAAGCATTTCGTATTCAGGCCGCAGTACATCGACTGCCCGAACTTGTCAAAGAGTTGCGTGCCTTGAAAAAACGGCTGGAGAAGCTCGAAAACAACACGAGGAATTCATGCTGAAAAACCAGAGAACAATTGCGGAAACAACCAAACTGTCAGGCGTCGGACTGCATACCGGCAACCAGACAACCATCACATTTCTTCCGGCAGGAGCCAATTCCGGCGTTCGGTTTGTTCGCACGGATGTTGAAGATTGTCCTGAAATCCCCGCTGATATCGAGCACGTGGTCGATAATTTTCGCGATACAACTCTGGGTATTGGGAAGATCCACATCCGCCAGGTCGAGCACGTTCTGGCCGCCATCTACGGACTTGAGATCGATAATATTATTGTCCAGGTTGACTCCAACGAACCCCCTGTCATTGATGGCAGCGCCATGCCGTTTGTCGAGGTTTTGCAGAAGGCCGGATTCGTTGAGCAGGATTCTCCGAAGGATTATCTTGAAATCGAGGAAACCATCACCTATTCCGATAGCAAGCGGGGCATCGATATGGTGGTGTTCCCTGCCGATGATTTCCGTATCACCTTCATGGTGGACTATCAGAATCCCGCATTGGGTACGCAGTACACATCCATGTATTCGCTGTCTGAGGAATTTGTTGATGAATTTGCAGCAGCCCGTACATTTTGTTTTCTACACGAAGTGGAAGAGCTGCATGACAAGGGCTTGATTCAGGGCGGCAATTTGGACAATGCTGTGGTCATCGTCGACCGCCAGTTGAACCAGGATGAATTGAAGCAGTTGGCCAAGCGGTTTAACCTGAACGAAGATGTGGGTTTGGGGACCAATGGTATTCTGGGCGGCAAGAAATTGCGTTTTTACAATGAACCGGTCCGGCATAAAACACTCGATCTGATCGGTGATCTGGCGCTTTTGGGAGTCCCGCTCAAGGCCCACGTCATGGCTGCCCGATCCGGACATGCGGCACACGTGGAGCTGGTCAAGAAAATCCGCAACGTGTACAAAAAAAAGCAGCTGACAACCAAGTACCAGACGCGGCCCGTGAAGAAAGGGACATTTCTGGATATCCAGGCCATCAAGAACATTTTGCCACACCGTTATCCGTTCCTGCTGGTTGACAAGATTGTTGATTTGATTCCCAAAGAGCGTGTGATTGGCATTAAAAATGTATCGGTCAACGAACCGTTCTTTGAGGGGCATTTTCCGGGACATCCTATCATGCCCGGGGTGCTCATTGTCGAGAGCATGGCCCAGACAGGATCCATACTGCTTCTTGACGCGATTGAAAATCCCGAAGAAAAGCTGGCCTTTTTCATGGCCATGCAGAATGTCCGTTTTCGCAAGCCGGTGTATCCCGGCGATCAATTGCAGATAGAGGTCGAGTTGCAGCGTTTCCGGCCCAGCTCATGCAAGATGACGGGCAAAGCGTTCGTATCTGGCGAACTGGTGTGTGAGGCGGAATTTATGGCCGCCATCGTTGACAAGCCAAAAGAGTGAAGTCAGGAGGAACAATGGCCGAGATTCATCCCACTGCCATTGTAAATACCGGAGCTGAGCTTTCCGACAGTGTCACCGTGGGTCCGTTCACGATTATTGAAGACGATGTTGTCATTGGTTCGGGAACACAGATCCTTTCGCATGCACGCATCGCCAGCGGCGCCCGCATTGGAAAAGAGTGCATCATCCATCACGGCGCTGTCCTGGGCACGATCCCGCAGGATCTCAAATTTTCCGGTGAGAAGACGACTATCGAAATTGGCGACCGGACTGTGATCCGCGAATACTGTATGCTGAATCGGGGCACAAAACATAGCGGCACTTCCCTGATTGGCAGCGATAGTCTTCTCATGGCTTACTGTCATGTCGCTCACGATTGCTTTGTTGGTGATCACGTCATCCTGGCTAATGGTGTGCAACTGGCCGGTCATGTCACCATCGAGGATTGGGCTATCGTGGGTGGTCTGGTTCCGATTCACCAGTTTTGCACAGTCGGGTGTCATGTGATGATCGGCGGTGGATACCGGGTTGTTCAGGACGTGCCTCCTTACATCATGGCTGCCAGCGAGCCATTGGGTTTCAAGGGTGTCAATGTCATCGGATTAAGACGGAGAGGATTCGAAAAAGAGGCCATCGATGCGCTGCGTCGCTGCTACCGTCTCATTTACCGTTCCAAGCTCAACCTGACACAGGCCAAGACGCGCATCCACGAAGAACTTGAACTTACACCCGAGATCAGTCATGTCCTCGATTTCATCCAGCAAAGCGAACGCGGTATTATCCGCTGAGAGGGGCATGGCTGTGGAAATCTGGCGTTGGATAGAAACTCCTCCAGTTGACGGGGCCACCCAGATGGCCACAGACCAGGCCATCCTCGAACATGCTGACATTATTGACTGCCCAACCATGCGGGTTTACAGCTGGCAGCCCTTTTGCATCTCCCTGGGTTACCACCAATCAGAAGACCGCATCGACCTGTCGCGCTGCGCCGGTGACGCTATCGATGTGGTGCGGCGCCCCACTGGCGGGAGGGCCGTTTTGCATGCTGAAGAGGTGACCTATTCAGTGATCATTCCTCACTCAAGTCCCCTCTGCGGCGCCAGTATCAGTGAAACCTACGCCCGCATCAGCCAGGGTTTGGCAAAGGGAATTCAAACCCTGGGCGTTCCTGCCGAGATGGAGAAACGGTCTATCGACCTGCATTCACACTACAAGACATCCCTTTCGGTGAGTTGTTTCTCGGCCGCGGCTTTGAGCGAAATCCTCGTCCAGGGGAAAAAACTGGTTGGCAGCGCCCAGCGTCGGCTGCCCTCCGGCGTACTGCAGCACGGGTCCATCTTGACAGGAGATTACCACCAGCGGCTGCCCAGATACCTGAAGGATTGCCGGCCTGATCAGTGCGACCGGATGGAAAAGATCATCGCGTCCAAAACCATCTCCATCGGAGAATATCTGGGTCAAGACGTTCCCTTTGGCGATGTGGCGCAGGCCATCCGAAAAGGCGTTACCGAGATTTTTGGCATCCGGTTTGAAGATGGAAGTCTGACGGATGAAGAGGCGGCGCAAGTCGAGGCATTCCGCCAGCGATTCGCCCTCTTTTCCTCCTCCGACACTTGATTGATTTTCAAACCACTGGCTCTGCCAGTGGTTCTCGATCCTAAACTGGTCAGCACTGACGTGCCTACTTTGAATCCACCGCTACGCGGCGAATTCAAAGCCACCCGCTTTGCGGGTGGTCGTTTACTGAGAACAAACATGTCCGGGAGCCAAATATCGCGCGATCCGGGTTATGGATCCATTTTGAAGGGACGTACGATTCCAAAACATGTTGCCATTTGGGGGTCAACCGGCTCCATCGGCCGTCAGACCCTGGATGTGATCAGCCGGGTACCAGATCTGTTTGAAGTGGACGTCCTCACGACGCATCGCAATGTGGATCTGCTGATGGAGCAGATCCGGCGGTTTCGTCCCAAGCGGATCGTGGTGACGGGCGAAGTTCCGCTTGATGCGATTCGGTCCATTTGCCGCGAATTGAAAGTTGAAGTCCTTTACGGCAAAAGGGGATTGCTGGAAGCCGCTTCTGACGACGCCATCGACCTGGCGGTGAACGCTCTGGTCGGCAGTGTGGGGCTTGAGGCCACGTTGCGGGCTCTGGGAGCCAGTGTGTCCATCGCTCTTGCCAACAAAGAAGTGCTGGTCATGGCCGGTCAACTGGTGATGGACGAGGCCTGTCGGCAAGGTCTTGACATATTGCCGGTGGATAGCGAGCACAGCGCCATCTTTCAGTGCCTTAGAGGCGAAGATACATCAACAATTCGACGGCTCATTCTCACAGCATCCGGCGGTCCATTCTTGTCCAAACCGGCGTCGGAATTATCCTGTGTTACAATTAACGAGGCGCTTGCCCATCCCAACTGGTCCATGGGTAAGAAGGTGACCATCGATTCAGCTACCCTGATGAATAAAGGATTCGAGGTCATCGAGGCGCGATGGCTTTTCGATGTGCGTCCCGATCAGATCGACGTGGTGATCCACCCCCAGTCGGTTATCCACTCGATGGTGGAATTCGTTGACGGTTCTCTCAAGGCCCAGCTGGGTACGCCGGACATGCGAGTTCCCATCCTTTATGCTTTGTCTTATCCTCAACGGCAGGCATGCGATGTCCAGCGAACGGATGTTCATCAGTTTGGCAGCTTGACTTTTTCTCCACCTGATGTTGGCCGTTTCCCGGCGCTGGGACTGGCCTACCAGTCGCTGGAAGCCGGGGGCACGGCGCCTGCGGTCCTGAACGGCGCAGACGAGGCGGCTGTAGCTTATTTCCTTTCAGGCAGGATCCCTTTCACCCAGATCGCTGCTGCGATTGACGACGTTCTCCAGCGCCACGATGTTATGCAAAATCCTGATCTTGAGACAATTCTCGAGACGGACCGGTGGGCAAAACAGACGGTGAACGCATTTATTTCATCTCACGAATAAGGATGTAAACCATGCTGACTATTCTGGTTGCGATTGTTGTGTTGGGCATTTTAATTTTTATCCATGAGACGGGACATTTCCTGACCGCCAAACTATTCGGCATGCGCGTCGAACGCTTTTCGCTGGGGTATCCTCCCCGCATGGTGGGCAAAAAAGTTGGAGAGACCGATTACTGCATCTCGTGGATTCCCTTCGGCGGTTATGTCAAGATCGCCGGTATGGTCAATGAGAGCATGGACAAGGAGACCCTGAGCAAAGAGCCGCAGCCGTGGGAGTTTCGATCCAAATCATGGTTTCAAAAAGTGGTTGTGGTTTCCGCCGGATCACTGACCAATATTCTTTTCGCGTTTTTGATATTTTTCGCTGTGGCTCTGTTCTACGGCATTCCCGAGCAGGTGCCGGGTATTTTTGTCGGAAGCGTGACAGGGGGAAAGCCGGCCGATTTGCTGGGATTGCAATCAGGCGACAAAATCGTCTCAGTTGAGGGCAAGGACGTGGATACATGGGACCAGATGACGCAGATGATTTATCCGTCGGCCGGGCGCGAACTCCATATCACGTGGATGCGGAACGATTCCCTGTTCAGCGGCGTCATCACACCTGTGCTGGACGAAATCGAGGTGATGGGTCAGAAACAGGAAGTCGGGATGATCGGCATTGCTTCACAGACCGAATTCCGCAGGCGGTCTGTCGGTTTTGGCCAGGCGGTTGTGATTGGCGGAGCCCAGGTGGTGGATATGGGACGGCTGATTCTGGTTTCCATCTACAAGCTGATTGTTCGAGAAGAGTCCCTCAGGAACCTGGGCGGACCGGTCTTTATCGCCAAAATGGCGGGTGAGAGCGCCCGATCAGGATTCGGGTCGCTGGTTGTTTTCATGGCGTTCCTGAGCCTCAATCTGGGGATTCTCAACCTGATGCCCATTCCTGTTTTGGATGGCGGTCATCTTGTGATTCTGAATATTGAAGGTCTCATCCGCCGGCCTCTTCCCCTTAAAGCTAAATTGGCAATCCAACAGGTGGGTATGGTGCTCATCTTCTCACTGATGATCTTTGCCATTTACAATGACATTATACGGTTTTTCCAAAAGTAGCGCTCCCAGTCAGATTAACGTGACAGGGTGTTGTTCCGACTGCATGAGGGAATACTCCTCAATCGATTTGAGGAAGTCCAGTCTGGTATCACCGTTTCCGGTGACTGTTTAACACGCATTCTTTTCCGCATGTTCCTCAAATGATGCATCTGACAGGATCAGCTTCTACAACCTTCCAACCGACCCCCAATACTCTTTGATCAATGGACTTGTTTGACAATCCGTCATCGAAAATGTGCACTTAGACTGCGTAGACGAATGCGAAATCGGTGAGGAACCGGTATCCAAAATAGAGGTTTTAAAAGCGTTTTAATGTCACGGGATGGGCGCTTTTGAAGTGGAATCAGGGAATGTGTGCGTTATTGAGGGGGAATCTACAAATAGTTTAGATGAGATCCAAAGGCAATATCATACATCGACAATCAGGCATTTGTCCACGAAGATCTATCAGGATGATTTTTATGCGTTTTGTGCGTATTCATTCTTCAGTCCGTCAATCAGATCTTTGACAGAAACGATTGATTCGACGCGCCAGGAGTTGGCGCCGCTGAAGACGAAACCCTGATCGATGTTGCCTTGCTTTGCGTTGGTTAATGCGAGCCCGATGCAGTAGGGGGCGTTTTTAAAATCGCATGTTCTGAGACATTTCCAGGGACACGTCACGGGATGTTTTTCACCTTTTGTGACATCCTCGAGAAAGCGATTGCGCAGGGCGCGTCCGGGCAAGCCGACCGGACTGTCGATGATGACCAGGTCTTCTTTCCCGGCTTTCACATAGGCTTCCTTAAACCGGATGTCAGCGTCGCATTCGTGTGTCGCGACAAAACGGGTCGCCATCTGAACGCCGCTGACGCCCATCTGAAGCGTGTTCCGGATGTCCGTTCCGGTATAAATACCCCCGGCTGCGATGACCGGAATCGGTTGGCTGTATCGTTCTGCCACTGCATTGACGACACTGAGGACATCAGGCACCAGATTTTCGAGAGCGTACTGCGGATCCGCGATTTGATCCTTTTTGAATCCCAGATGGCCGCCGGCTAAAGGTCCTTCTACAACAAATGCGCCGGGCACTGCGTCGAATTTTGCCCATGACCGGAGAATGACGTCCGCCGCTCTCGCTGATGAGACGACGGGAACGATCCGTCTGAAGGCGTCTTTCCTCCCAAAATCTGCAAGCATTCGGGGGATCTTCAGGGGCAGTCCGGCACTCATAAAAATGAGATCAGCGCCGGCTTCCAATGCTGCATCAAGGAGTGATGCGTGATCTGTTAGAGCGATCATTATGTTGACGCCGATAATTCCGTTGGATGTTTTTTTCGCAGTCTTGACTTCTCTGATCAAGGCGCGATGGTTGGCCTCTTTCAGGTTAGTCATGAAGTCAGGTTCCATCATGCCGATGCCCGCTGTGGCAATGACACCGATACATCCCTGTTTGGCCACGGCTGAAGAGAGGCCGGAAAGAGACACGCCGACACCCATTCCGCCCTGAATGATGGGGAGTTGGGCAGTCAGCGTATCGATGGTCAATGTTGGCATAGTGGTGTGATGCATGCTGTGTTTTCTCCTGCTATTCGATCAGATTGAATTGACAACCCGTCGAAAATGGAATCCGTAGATTGCCAGCTTGATTGACAGAGCGAATTTATCGGGATACCGGAACAAGCTGAGAAAAACAAGTTTCCAGTAATACCGTTTCCCCTTTTCCAGCAGTCCGATTTTCCAGATCGATTTCAGAAATGCCATGATATCCTGAAACGACAACTTTGGAGCTGTGATGGTCGGCGGATGGTATTCTCGCAGAAATGTTTTGATGCGTTCGTAGTAGGCCCTCTGTGAGTAGATCGTTGTTAGAACGTCTTTGTAACCGGCGATGAGTTTCTGGTAATCCATTTTGGGAATGAAATTCATCGAGCCGTCCATGTTGTCGCCGGACATGACGTTCAGCAGCCGATTTTCTGTGCGGAGGCGCTGAAAGAGACGCGAGCCTGTTGGCGCATTGAGCAGACCAACCATGGCTGTGACAATGCCGCTCTTTTGAATGAAGTCGATCATCTGCCGGAAAATGGTTGGCGGATCGCTGTCAAATCCAACGATGAATCCGCCGTAGACTTCCAGCCCGCGTTGTTGCAGCCGTTTGACGGCGCCGGACATGTCCCTCTTCAGATTCTGGGATTTTCCGCATTCAGTCAGACTGTCGCTGTTGGGCGTCTCGATCCCGATGAACGTGGACTGAAAGCCCGCATCGACCATCATGTCCACCAGCTCGTCATCGTCTGCCAGATTGATGGAGGCTTCGGTAATAAATTCGAACGGGTTGCCGTGCGCAGCAGACCAGGCTGCCATGGCCGGCAGAATTTCCGTTTTCAATTTTCGTTTGTTTCCAATGAAGTTATCGTCAACAATGAAGACACTGCCGCGCCAATGCTGCTGGTAAAGCGCTTCCAGTTCCGCGATAAATTGATTTTCCGATTTTGTGCGGGGACGATGACCATTGAGCATGGCGATGCTGCAGAACTCGCAGTTAAACGGACATCCTCTGGAGTACTGAATACTCATGCCCGCATATTTTTTCATTTTCAGAAGGTTCCAGGCAGGCGATGGCGTTTGAGACAAGTCGGGGAATTGATCCGTTTTGTAGACGTGTTTGGGGATCCCTTTCTCCAGGTCCGCAATGAATGGCGGCAGCGTGGCTTCCGCTTCGTTCAGGATGAAGTGGTCCACGCCGAGGAATTCACTGTGATTGGCCGTCACCATGGGACCGCCGGCAACGACTTTGACGCCCAGTGTGTTGCAGCGTCTGACAATGTGTTGAAATGAGCGGATGTGGATGTTCATCCCTGTGATGAAGACGTAGTCGGCCCAGAGGATCTGTTTGTCCGTCAATGGCTCCACGTTAAGATCAATCAGCTTCTTTTCCCACGATTCCGGCAGGAGGGCTGCGACGGTCAACAGTCCCAGCGGGATATTGGACGATCGCTTGGATACGAAATGGAGGGCGTTGGTGAAACTCCAAAATGTCGAGGGTGTCTCGGGATAGATCAGCAAGATACGCATGATAAACCCTCTGCCAGTGGTTCTCGATCCTAAACTGGTCAGCACTGACGTGCCTACTTTGAA
>CAZDVF010000038.1:0-12723 GCA_964508725.1 uncultured bacterium
GGAACTTGAAAGATTTCATCTTTTGACACCAGTTTCTCGTGCGCGCAGCCATGTTCTCTCTTGATTTTTTCCGCCTGATCGACAGGTGTTCTGAGACCCAGGGCGATGTCATTGGTCACGTTGTGTCCGCCAAGGCCGATCACCGCCGTGTGCCTGATGGCGCCGTCATAGAAGATGGCGATATCAGTGGTACCACCTCCCAGATCGATGAGCGCCACACCCAGATCCTTTTCTGAGTCATCAAGAACAGCGTAACTCGAGGCTAGCGGTTCCAGGACCAGTCCCGAAACTTTAAGGTCAGCCTTTTTCACACTGCGAACAATATTCTGCGCAGACGTGACCGCACCGGTCACGATATGGATCTCGGACTCAAGTCTCACACCTGAAATTCCCACGGGATTCTTAATGCCGCCCTGTCCGTCTACAATGAATTCCTGTGGAAGAACATGCAACAGCTCCCGATCGATGGGAAGAGCGATGGCCTTGGCTGCATCGATAACCCGATCCACATCCCGTTGTGTGATTTCATGATTACTACGCGACACCGCGACAACTCCCCGGCTGTTGACGCTGCGGATATGGTCGCCGGCTATACCAACAACCACATCATCGATCTCGATTCCGGCCGTGAGCTGTGCTTCCTGAACCGCCGCCAGAATGGATTTCACTGCCTCATCGAGGTCAATAACCACGCCCTGCCTGAGTCCCTTGGACGGGCTGTTACCAACACCCAAAACCTGGATGCGCTTCTTCTCATCCAACTCACCAATGATCACGGCAATCTTGCTCGTTCCAATGTCAAGCCCGGCGAATATCTGCCTGTCACTTTCCCTGCGAATCTCTTTCGGTACGTGCATGGCCTTATGTCCTCATCCCTACGGCAACCTGCCCGCGAAACCGCAAATCAATATATCGAACCATCTTGCGTTGTTTTTGGATGATCAATTCTTTCCAAATGGCAGCAAAACATCGAATCTTCCAGTCAAAGCCGTTCTTACCCAGCCAAACTGGAATCGCAGCTGTTTTTGTGAACAGTTTGAGTCCTGTCTGATGGCCCACAACGACCTCCGAAATCTCTCCGAAAAGTTCGGGCATACTTCTTCGAATTTCTATTAGAAACGTAAGGGCCTGATGAACCGCTTCGCCCCGTGCATGAGAGCCCACCTGGACCATCCCCTTAAAATCACCTGATATGATCGGCAGATCGTAACGCTTGCGCAAAACCGACGGCAAGACCAAGCCTTCTCTGTCAATGCAAAAAATACTGCCCTTGACGTTGATGAGCGCGATAGGTGCTTTCTCACGGATTTGGATGGACAGTCTGTCGGGCAGATGATGCTGGACAGACACATGTTCAACAAAGGCGTTATCAGCGATCTTGTCAGCGACATCTGGTGGCGCCATCTTCCAGATGCGTGTCATATCACTGTATCCTGCAAGCTGCAGGATCTCTTGATCTGTCAGCAGTTCGTTCCCCTCGATCGTAATGGATTGAATCGTAAAAGTCTCGGATTCATCCAGCCATATCCGGTATCGCCCGATCAGCCAGTAAGATGCCAATCCGGCTAAACCGATATACAGAATGAGTCTGACACGGCGCAATATGATAATTATTGTTCTTCCTCGTTTCATCCGTTTGCAAATCCCACCAGGTGGATTTCAAGCTTGAGTTCAACGTCGAATCGTTTAAACACGCGCTCACGGACCTCAGCGATTAAACGGAGAACATCGCTGGCGCTGGCAAAATGACAATTAACAATGAAATTGGCGTGTTTTTTTGAGACCATCGCATCACCCACACGCAGCCCCTTGCATCCAACCTCTTCGATGAGGCGACCGGCAAAATCACCCTGCGGCCGCTTGAACACTGAGCCGGCGGAAGGCAATGACAACGGCTGCTTGGCTTTTCGTTCCTGCAAGTATGCACGCTGAAGCGCTTCCATCTCTTTGGGATTTCCTTCTCTGAGTAAAAACTGGGCTTCCACAACAATGGCGTCCGACGGCAAATCTGTTTGACGGTACCCGGCGTTAAATTCCTCTTTTCTCCGCTTTTCGAGAGTGCCGCACCGGTCAAGGAGCCGCACACTGAAGATGTGATCGCACATTTCAGATCCAAATGCGCCGGCGTTCAGCCAGATAGCTCCTCCCACTTGACCGGGAATGCCTGTCAGAGCCTCTATCCCACTCAATCCACGTTCGATACAAAACTTGAGCAACTCAAACAATTGTGCTCCCGATCCAACCGTCACCAGATCACCCTTGCTGCGAATATGGCTGAATGTATCCGAGAGATCGATGACAACACCATGATAACCCTGATCGGACACAAGCAGGTTGGATCCGTTTCCGATGATAAAGCGGGACATGTCTTCCCGCTGGCATAAATCGATCATCGCAGACAGGTCTTCCAAATCTCTGGGATATACATAATAGTCTGCCGGACCGCCAATACGGAATGTAGTATGCCTTGCCAGCGGCTCTTGCAGAAGAATTTTGCCGCGAAAGGCTTGTTTGAGTTTTTGAAATTGCTTGTTGATCTGATCCATTCCGTTTTCCTGTTAGCGGAAAAACATCCGAATTAAGAACCACTAGCTGAGCTAGTGGTTTGAAGATCAATCAAAGACGGTCGATCAACGCCTCTCCCGTCTTATAGATATCTCCGGCGCCAAGAGTGATCACGAGATCTCCGGGCCGCACGATCTCTTTCAAATAATCAACGACATCTTCTTTGTCAGGAATGTAGTCCACCTGACGATGGCCGGAATTCCGAGCGGCGTTGGCCACCAGTTCACCGGTCACACCGGGAATCGGATCCTCCCGCGCCGGATAGATGTCTGTGACCACAAGGATGTCAGCATCAAAGAAGGACTGCCCGAATTCCTGATAAAAGTTTTGCGTTCGTGAAAAGAGATGAGGCTGGAAAACAGCAATAATCCGACGATCCCATCCGTCCCGGGCACCTTTGAGGCTGGCCTTGATTTCAGTGGGATGATGCGCGTAATCATCCACAACAAGGATGTCCTGTTTTTCCGATTTAATTTCGAATCGGCGGTGTACGCCGGTAAATGCTTCCAGCCCTTTTTGGATTGTGCTGAAAGGAATCTCCAGCTCAAGCCCCACAGCCAGTGCGGCCAGACTGTTTTTCACGTTGTGCAAACCCGGCAGCTTCAGATGGATCTGCCCTAGCGACCGCCCCTGACTCAGCGCTTCGAACGACGATTGCATTGCGGAAAATTTTGGATCGATGGCCCGGACCTCTGCCTGGGGCGTTAAACCGTATGTAATAATCCGCCGCTCAAGCCTGGGCATGATTTCCTGAAGGGCCGGTTCATCAAGACAGAGGATCACTGTTCCGTAGAAGGGAACGCTGTTGGCAAAGGTGATGAAAGCCCGCTTGATCTCGTCGAAATCACTGTAGCAGTCCAGATGCTCTGATTCGATATTTGTGATGACCGCCATGGTCGGCGTGAGATGGAGAAACGATCGGTCAAACTCGTCGGCTTCAGCCACCAGATAATCGCCCTCACCCAACCTGGCGTTCGTGGCCATACTGCGGAGTTTACCGCCAACAATGAGAGTCGGATCAAATCCACCCTCCTGGAGAACCAGACCCACCATGGATGTCGTGGTTGTTTTGCCGTGAGTGCCGGACACACCGATGCCCTGTTTCATCCGCATCAGTTCACCCAGCATCTCGGCGCGGCGGATCACAGGAATTTTCAGACTCAACGCTTCACGCACTTCGGGATTGTCAGACTTGACAGCCGACGAAATCACCACAACATCTGAACCGACAACCTGTTCACCGCTGTGACCCTGATGCACGACAGCGCCCAGTTCTTCCAGATGTTCTGTGATAGATGTCAACTGTCGATCTGATCCTGAGATGGTGAAATCCAGATTGAGCAGAACCTCGGCGATTCCGCTCATTCCGATTCCGCCAATGCCCACAAAATGAACACGACGCGTTCTTCCAAGTAATCGACGCTGGATGGCGAGACTCCTCAATTTATAATGTGCGATGGATTTTTAATGGAATCTTACGCATTGATCAAACACAGATTCTCATTGACTGTCTCGTAAGTCAGCTCCGGCGCCTGAGCGGTTTCACATGTTTCACTCTCAAGCATAGCAAATTCGATGACTGTGTGAAGCAAATCATAGCGTAGAGGTTTGGATATACAATAAAACAGCCTGAGCAGCTTGAGATGACTCTGGACTTCCTGACTCATGCAGTCGATGAGTAGAATGACCGGCTTATCGTGATCGTGGAAAAACCGTGCGGCCGCATCAATGGCCCTGCCCTCATCCGCATCGATAGCCACATCCATGATAACCAGATCAGGATTCTGCTTTCGGACCGCGGCAAACGTCTTCGAAATCGAACTGGCGATTGGAGTCACATGATAGCCCCACGACTTGAGTTGGTTTCGCAACTCAATGGCCTGGGTCCGGTTGCTGTCAGCAATTAAAACTTTGATCGTCTCTTTCATCTCAATTCCACCTTTCAATCGGTTCAATGCCTTTGAACCTCTTCGTACTCCATCCGATAGTCTTTTCAATCCGTATCAATCAATGCGATCAAATCACCGGCAATATTTTGTGCTGCCAGGGGTTTCCCCAGCATTTTTGCGTATTGTCCGATTTGTTGTCGCCGAGACGCATCATTCAGCAGATCCAGCAGTTTTTCGGCTAACATTCCATCGGACAGTTCTGCTTCGAGGATCATCGCCGCGCCTCCGGCATCACGTAACATGCGCGCATTCTTTTCCTGATGGTTGGCGGCCGCAGCAGCAAAAGGAACCAAAACCGCCGGTATGCCGAGCCGGGTGATCTCCGCCACCGTCGTGGCGCCAGCTCGGCAACACACCAAATCACAGGCCGCATAGGCCAGATCCATCCGATCAATGTAGGGTGCGATACGGATTTGATCACCGTAGGACGCTGTACTTTGCCGGATCTCATCCGCCCATCGTGGTCCGGTTGCCCAGAGAATCTGCACACAATCAAGACTCAGAAGTTGATCCAGACTATCCAGAATGGCCTGATTCACTACACGCGCCCCCTGACTGCCGCCAAAAACAAAAAGGACAGTTGCGTTGGATTGTAGCTCGAATGCCCGCCTGGCTTCATCCTTTGCGGGACCTTCCAGATTGTCGCGAGTGGGATTTCCTGCAACCATCAGATTGTCAGACCGCCGGAAAAACGGCCTGGATGCCTCAAAACTCAGGTAGACGCGGCCAACATGCGGCGCCAGAAGGCGGTTGACCACACCCGGTTTCCAATTCTGTTCCTGGATAGCGGTTTTCTTTCCGAGAAGGACGCCGGCTGTCATAACAGGCCAGCAGACATAACCGCCAGTTCCGAGAATCACATCAGGGTGGAATGTTAGGATCATCACCATCGCCTGAATGAATGACACCGCCACTTTAAGCGGAAACAGGAGATTACGGACAAGATGATTCCGGTGAAATCCGCTGATCCAGACATGGCTGATGTCAAGACCTCTCTCCGGAACGACCCGTCCTTCAAGACCATGACGCGTTCCGGCGAAGAGGATGGTGCACGGTTTCTGTTGTTTCAATGCATCAATGACAGCCAGAGCAGGATAGAGATGTCCTCCGGTTCCCCCGCCGCTGACCAGTAATCTGTATTGTTTTAGTTCTGCTTTAATCATCTTTTTTTCTGTTTTGGATGAAACCGATCAACACTTGGTTACACCATCCGATCAAGAGATCGTTTGCTTCGCCATGTGGTAAATTCACGCAGATTAAGGCGCCGTTTACGGGAAATATTGAGCAAGATACCCACACCTGTCAGGTTGACAAAGAGGGACGTCCCGCCATAACTGAGAAAGGGAAAAGGCAGTCCTGTTGTTGGAATCAGATTTAATACCACGCCGGCGTTGATCAGCGCATTAACCAACACCATCACCGTCACACCGCATGCCACCAGATATCCATACCGGTCTGGTGCTTCCAGGGCGATATGGACACCTCTCCAGAGAACCACAGCCAGAAGGATAAAGAGAAAGGCAACACCGATGAATCCCATTTCTTCACCCAGGCTGGCCAGCACAAAATCAGAAAATGGCTCGGGTAAAAAGAAGAGTTTCTGCTTGCCGCCACCGTACCCGACGCCTGTTAATCCACCGTGAGCCAAACCAATGATGGATTGACGCACTTGATAACTCATGGGCTCAGACCCGAACACGGATCCCAGATAATCCAGAAAGCGCTGCCGCTGATAGGGGAAAACAGCCATCCCCAAAGTGATAAGGGGAATCACCGCCAGCCCCATTTGAATTAAGGATTTCCAGCTGACGCCTGCAAGAAACAAGAGTGAGTATCCCATAAAAAAAAGAACCAGCGCAGAACCCAGATCAGGTTCGATAAAAACCAGGCCCACCACAGCCAGGAGAATCACATAATGGACAATCAGTCCTTTTCCTTTTATAGCGTAAGCCTCTTTGCCCTTGGCGAATGCGGCTGCGATATAAAAGACCAGGGCCAGTTTCATCATTTCTGACGGCTGAAACTGGTTTCCCAGAAAGAGGATCGAACGGCGGCTTCCGTTGTATTTCGGTCCCGCCAGAACGACGAACAGCAATCCGAAAACCAACAGAAAAACCACCGGCATGATCCACCGCAGCGCATGATAATCAATGCGTGTAGCCACAAGCAGACAAAACAGACCCAGACCGACACGGACCATGTGCAGTTTAATGAATTGATTGGGATCGCCATATTTCTCAGCGCCCCGGAACGAGCTGGCGCTGTAAACCGACAGCATCCCCAGAATCAGAAGGATAAGAACAGCACCCAGAAGCAGCGTGTCGATCTGTTTTGTTTTAACCTGCGTCATCAGCGCTCTTTCACAAGTTTTTTGAACTGCTCGCCCCTGTCTTCGAAATGATCAAACATGTCAAAACTGGCGCATCCAGGAGAAAGCAGCACCACATCGCCCGGTTTGGCCATTTCCTGCGCCAGCCGGACCGCATCACGCAGCGATTCGGCGCGGAGGATCGGGACGATGCCGGACAGCGCTTTCTCCATTTTTTCTGCAGCTTCACCCATGAGGATGATGCCCCGGGTCGATTCTCGAATCCGGTCGCGCAGGCGGTTGAAATCCGAATCCTTGTCGCGCCCACCAGCGATGAGAATCACAGGACGTGGATAGCTGCCCAGCGCGTACCAGACCGAATCCACGTTGGTGGCTTTCGAGTCATTAATCCACAGCACACCATCAAACTCGCGAACCGCCTCCATCCGGTGGGGCAATCCACGAAAGGTGTGGAGGACGTTTCCGATGGTGCGCGCCTCTACGTCCATCACGCGGGCGGCCAAACCGGCAGCCAGTGCGTTGGCCGCATTATGCCGTCCTTTGAGGGTCATATCATTAACAGACAGGAGAATCTCTTCATCAGCATGGAGCCGGAGTATCAGGTTGCCATTATGCAGATATCCCTGCCTGTCACCGCCTTTCTGGATGCCAAAAGAGAGACACTGTGCATGTGCGGCGGAAGACAGTGCGCTGACTGCCTGGTCTTCGGCATTAAAAATATGGATGTCTTCACGGGTCTGATTCATAAAAATCCTGGCTTTGAGTCGTCCGTACACAGCCATATCACCATGCCGGTCCAGATGGTCGGGTGTCAGATTGAGAAACACCGACACGACAGGTTTAAAGGTCCGGATTGTCTCAAGCTGGAAACTGCTCACTTCAAGAACGGCCACACCCGCTTCCGTTGTCTGGAGGACGGATCCGGAAAAAGGGCTGCCAATGTTGCCGGCCACCACGCAAGGCCTGCCTGCCGCCTCAAACAAAGCGCCCAACAAGGCCGTGACTGTCGATTTCCCGTTGGATCCGGTCACAGCGACGATCGGCGCCCTGCAGAACCATGAGGCCACCTCTAGCTCACCCACCACATCGATGGATGACGCCACAGCTGATTGGATGAACGGATGCTGCATGGGCATGCCAGGACTGACAACCAGCAGATCTGCCTTGAGTGCGCGAGAGGTATGTCCGCCAAATTCGAAAGGAATTCCCGATTCGTCGAGTTGGCGGGCGGCATCCTGTTTTTGGTTGCGAGGCGCTGCATCGGTCACAAAAACCTGCACACCCTTTTGTGCAAGTAGAAGAGCCACTGCCACGCCGCTCCGGGCCGCACCCACTACGGTGATCCGTTTGCCCTCAATGTCAAAACCAGCGTAACCCACTTAATCTCCTACTGCGTCTTGAATGTGCCCAAGCTGAGCAGGGCAAGAATAATCCCGATAATCCAGAAGCGAACACAAACCTGCTCCTCTGGCCACCCTTTCAGTTCAAAATGATGATGGAGAGGCGCCATTCGAAAAATACGCTTGCCCCGCAATTTGTACGAACCCACCTGCAAAATGACCGAGCCGATCTCGGCGACAAACATGCCGCCCACCAGCAAGATCAGCAACTCTTTCTTTAGGAGTACGGCCAATGTTCCCAGAGCGCTGCCCAATGCCAACGCCCCAGTGTCTCCCATGAACACGGAAGCCGGATGGCAGTTGAACCACAGGAATCCCAGGGCAGCCCCCACCAGGGCCGCACAAAAAATCGTCAATTCGGACGATCCGGGCAAATAGAGCACATTCAGATAGGCGCTGTAATCCACGCGACCCGTCACGTAGCTCATGCCGGCAAACGCAAGGGTTGCAATGCCGACCAGACCGATGGCCAGTCCGTCCAGGCCGTCAGTCATGTTGACCGCGTTGGATGTCCCTGCAATTACAAAAAACACCATCGGGAAATAAAACCAGCTGAAATTGATCAGCATATCCTTGAAGAATGGCACGCTGGTCAACCAGTGCACGTCCACCGTATCTGACCCGACCTGCACACCGCTGTATTTGGATGAAAAAGTGACTGCCACAGCCACGGCCATGCCCAGAAGGAATTGTCCTAGAATCTTGTATCTGCCGATGAGGCCCTTGGAATACTTCTTTACGATCTTCAGATAATCATCCAGGAAGCCAACGCCACCCATCCAAACCGTAGCCAGAATCATGAGTCGGATGTAGTGATTGTCCAGCCTCGCGAAAAGCAGAACAGGCACGATGACTCCAACGATGATGATAATGCCGCCCATGGATGGTGTGCCGGCTTTTTGAAGATGCGTTTGCGGACCGTCGGTACGGATCTCTTCAGTGAATTGCATGCATTGGAGCCAGCGGATAATTCCCGGTCCGATGAGCACTGTCACGATCAATGCGGTTACTGCCGCAGCGGCGGATCGGAACGTGATGTATCCGAGCAGATTGAACGCGAAAAATGACTCCCGCAAGGGAAAAAGCAACTGGTAGAGCATTACCCGTTGACCTCATGCTTGTTGCAATACATTCCGCAATCCTTCCACGACCTCTTCCATCCGCACGCAGCGGCTCCCCTTGACCAGCACAACATCGCCCTTGTGGACAACATGACGAAGCGCCTCAACCAGGTCCTGCTTGGACTCAAAATGGATCGCCTCTCGAACACCCAGATCACGGGCGCGCTGTGCTGCGAACTGCATCTCTGGTCCGAAACAAAAAAACGCGCATACGCCGACTTCAGCGATCAGTTCGCCCACACGGCTGTGCTCCACCCTGGCCGATTCACCCAGTTCCAGCATGTCTCCCAGCACCACAATACGTCGGCCGGCCTCTGAAATCTCCTGGAGAGCTAATAGCGCCGCACGGACTGATGAAGGATTCGCATTGTACGCATCGTTGAGGATATAGACTCCTGAGACTTCAAGCCTTTCCATGCGCTGGGACAGCGGGGAACAGTATGTCAACGCATGGAAAATGCTCTGCTCAGGCACATCAAACGCCCTCGCAACAGCTACGGCAGCCAGAGCGTTGTAGAGGTTATGCCGGCCTGGAACGGCCAGTGTCACCACGCATCCATCCAACTCTAGTTGGGGACATCCATTAACATCGACGCCTCTGTCACGGCCTGTGACATGACAACCATCAGAAAACCCGAAGGTAATCGTTCGCGACGCAATCCCTTTCATTCGAGCCAGATGAGGATCATCACCGTTGAGAAAAGCAGTTCCATTATCGGACAGATAATCCAGCATCTCGCCCTTGGCCCGCGCCACGCCGTCAAGATCTCCCAAAAATTCCAGATGACTCTTGCCAATGTTGGTGATTACGCCATGGGTCGGGCGGGCAATTTCGCAAAGCTGTTTCATCTCATCAAAATGATTGATACCCATTTCGAGGATAGCGACTGTCGCATCCTGATTCAACTTGCAAAGACTCAGGGGCAGACCGATGTGATTGTTGAGATTGCCTGACGACTTCATCACGCTGTGTTTTTCCGCAAGCACTGCGGCAATCATCTCTTTGGTCGTGGTCTTGCCATTGCTTCCGGTAACACCAATAACTGGGATATCAAACATACTCCTGTAGGCTGATGCCAGATTATGCAGTGCCAGGAGTGGATCATTTGTCCGAAGCAATACCCGATTCGCTTTCGAGTCTGTGGATTCATTCCACTTCGATCGGACCACAGCGCCGCACGCACCCTGACGGAAGGCCTTCTCCACAAATGCGTGTCCGTCGAACTGATCTCCGCCCAGGGCGAAGAAGAGCGATCCGGGGCGCATGGTGCGGGTATCGATGGAGACATCTTCGATGGCGACATCTGATCCATCGGAAATGGGAGCGCCCATCATCTCGGCCGCCTGTTTCAGCGTGAGCTGCATCCTACGCCCCCTCAAGAGTGCGAAGGATTTTTTCAGCCACAAGCCGATCGTCGAAGGGATAACGTGTTGTGCCGATTTCCTGGTACGTTTCGTGTCCCTTTCCGGCGAGGATCACCGTATCGCTGGACTGCGCCATCTCCAGAGCAGACTGGATGGCTTCTTTCCGATCCGGGATAACCTGAACCTTGCTGCGGTCTGGAATCCCGTCAAGCACGTCGCGAATGATTGCATCAGGATCTTCACGGCGGGGATTATCCGAAGTCAATACAGCGATATCGGCCAGATCGACGGCAATGCGGCCCATCACCGGCCGCTTGCCCCTGTCACGATCGCCGCCGCATCCGAAGACCGCAATGAGACGGCCGGAAGTCAGCTGACGGGCGGCCGAGAGGACATTCTGCAATCCGTCGGGCGTGTGTGCGTAGTCGACGATGACGCTGAATCCAAGTGTGGTTTTGACGGGCTCCATCCGTCCCCGCACGGTGGACTGACGTCGGATGCCCTCCAGAACAGCATCGTCTGCAATGCCCAACTCAAGAGCTGTAACCGCTGCCGCAGCCACATTTTGCACATTGAACAGCCCCAAAAGAGGTGTTGTGATCGCCAAATCACGGGTTTGGGAATGGATCTCAAATGTCGTCGATGTGGGATGAGTCTCGATGTTTTGAATCGTGTAATCTACATTTTGGGATGTGATGCCGAAGGAGACCACGCGCTCAATCGCCGACGATCGCATCCATTCTGACGCCGGATCATCACCGTTAATCACGCCGACACCACCAGGCTCAAGCATGGCAAACAGACGGGCTTTAGTCTGGCCGTACGCTTCGAGGGAGGGATGAAAATCGAGATGGTCCTGTGACAGATTGGTGAAAACTGCTGCTCTGAATCGGAGTCCCTCGACCCGGTCAAGAGCGATCGCGTGCGACGACACCTCCATCACAAGAGATTGGACGCCGTCGTCGCGCATGGCCCTGATCATCTGAAACAGGCGGACAGCATCAGGCGTCGTCCGGTCAGCCGTGACCGCATGATCCCCCCAGCGGTAGGTCATGGTTCCCACCAGACCCGGTTTCCAGCCGGCGTATTTGAGAATGGATTCGAGCAGGTAAGAAACCGTTGTTTTTCCGTTGGTTCCCGTGACACCGACCACGCGCAGACCGTCAGCCGGATGTCCGAAAAATCGGTTCACCAGACGCGCAGCGGCAAACCGGGAGTTTTCAGTTTGGAGGACAGGAATAGACATGCCCCCGATGTCTGTCTCAACCACAACCGCAACGGCACCCCGCCGGATCGCCTCATCAATATACGTGTGCCCGTCGGTTTTGAATCCTCGAATGGCGACAAACAGGCTGCCTTCGACCACATCACGTGAATCGCACGTCACGGACGAAATGGTCTGTTCGCCCGTGACGTGGTCAGGGAGGGTAAGAATGTGATCTGTCAATTCGCGAAGAATCATATCAATTAGCTTCCTGCCGACAGATGAGCCGGCAAACGAATCCTGGCGCCAAACGTTGGTTCGCAGGCGGCGTTTGATCGACAATGACACCGCTTCCTGAAATTTGGATCTCGATATCACGACCGGCCAGTTGCTCCAAGGCTTCACGAACACTCATTCCCACAAGATCAGGCATGTGATGTGATGAACCAGGCGCGGACACTTTAAGTGGCAAGAGGGTCATATTGCCGGACGGAGAATCCGTATCAAGTCCCGAAAAAACAAACACTCCCTTGTGGCGGGATTCGGGCTCCTTCTGTTCAGGCTTCCAGAGTCGGGTCGGCAGTCCGCACATCCTCGACACGATGCGTCTGAAAATGGGCGCCGCCGATTGGCCGCCCCAGTAGGCATTTTTTGGCTCGTCGAGCGACACGACAAGAACATAGTTGGGTGCGGGTGCGGGCCAAAATCCCACGAACGAGCTGACATAAGCGCCTGGCAAATACCCGGAGTAGCCCGGTACAGATTTCTGCGCTGTTCCGGTCTTGCCGGC
>CAZDVF010000039.1:0-12659 GCA_964508725.1 uncultured bacterium
GGCAGTTTGTGGATACAGGGTTCTTCTGATGATTCTGTGATGGCAGGTCGGTTGGAGAGACGGAAAAGAAGATATCGGAACTGGGATGTGGCGCAGTCGTTTGATCAGACGCATTATCAAAACATGCCGCCAGTTTCACACTGACGGACCCAACGTCCAAACCAATCCATATCGGTCGATTCATCATGCGGAACAATATACGATTTTCCAGGAAAAGATCAAGAAAAGAAAGGCCCCAAAATACGTAAAGGCCTTTTTAATCAGGCAAGTTGCACAGCCTGTTTCATGTGCTGAAAAGAGGGTGAAATTAACCTGTTGAATTGGAACCAGTCTCAAACATCCCCAGGACAATCACTTCTTTCTCACGGACCATGACCTGTCCGCGCGCCATGACCGTATCCACATGCAAGTCTGCATCGAGAAGGACAAGATCAGCGTCCTGTCCTACTGAAATGGAGCCTTTCTGAGTCAGTTTCATGTTTCTGGCCGGATTGGATGTAATCACTTTTAAAGCCGTTTGGAGTGAAATATCTTGTTTCTGAACAGCATTACGGACGGCCTGGAACAGAGAAGCAACTTCTCCCACACCCAAACCGATGAATGCCCCGGCTGCGTCGAACACAGGCAGACTGCCCTGACCGTCGGATGTGAATGTCACTTGCTCGACGGGAACACCGGCATCAAGAACCTGCTTGAGGATCGCGTCGCACCCCAGCTCACCCTGGTCAGGGAAGGTTCGCGTCAAGCTCGTGGTGAAATCAATGAGTCCGCCCTGCTTGGCCCAGGCGATTCCCGCTTTCAACAATTCAGCATTCCGGGCCACGTGTGTGGGAACGAATTGGGTGATGGGAATCTCGGTGGTGCGGACGATCTCATCGAGAGACTGAAACTTGCGCTCTCCCTCACCCATGTGGATGTTCACAATACCGGCCTTGCCTGAAAGCATACCGCCGACCCGGGCCGCCGCTGCGATCTTGGCGACTTCATCGATAGTGGGCTGGGACGAACGGTGATCGGATAAAGCGACCTCGCCCACACCGATGACCTTGTCGATCAGGATGAGATCATCGAGAATGGAACCGGTCAAAGTGCGAACTGGAATTTGGTAGGAGCCGGTGAGGATGTAGCAAGAGACACCCTCCTCTTCCAGTCCACGGGCCTTTGCGATCAGATTGGTCATTGTTCGGGTGACGCCATCGGTTCCCAGGCACCCCACAACGGTGGTCACGCCGCCCATGGTGATCCCGCTCAGCATGATCTCCGGCGTTCGCGTTTTATAACTTCCCTCTCCTCCCCCGCCCAGAATGTGGACGTGCCCGTCGATGAAACCCGGGACAAGGATCTTCCCGCGCGCATCAATAACTTCTGTCGGGATTGTTGTCGGTGGTTGAATGGCATCATCAATCCATCCGATGCGATCAGCAGTGATCAGGACATCCTTCTTGCCCAGAGGATCGGGTGCAAATACTTCAGCGTTTTGAATCAACATCAGGGATGCAGGCGGTTCCATCATGTGACAATCTCCTCTTCCTCAGCAGGACTGTATTTCACAAATCGGAATTATTTTTTGGGATGGACTTTTGTAGGGGCGAGGCATGACGCGCCCCAATATTGTAAAAAGATTGACATACACGTCCCCATGCTCCGGAATGACAGTAAACGATCCACCGCCAGAGGCGGTGGCTTTAAGACTCCCGGCGGAGCCGGGGGGGCTTAAAGTAGGCAGGTATCTGCCGTCCGGTTTAGGATCGAGAACCACTAGCTGAGCTAGTGGTTTGAAGATCAATCAATTAGACCACGCGATATGTCATCCACGGGTGATGTTCGTACCCGTTCAATTAGTAATCGCCATAATACTTGTGTGGATTTAGACGTGATATCAGCGTCTCTTCTTCTTTTTGGCCATCTTGAGCTGCCTCTTGCCGCCATGACGCATCTGCCACTCAAGAACCACCGGGCTGGCGACAAAAATCGAGGAATATGTTCCAACAACCACACCCACAAGCATGGCGAATGCGAATCCTTTGATCACTTCACCGCCAAAGAGGAACAGGATAAGGACAACGACAAATGTTGTGATAGACGTCACCACCGTCCGGCTGAGGCACTGGTTGATTGACCGATTCATGATAGTAAGCAGATCCTCATTTCGCAAGATTTTCAAATTCTCACGGATACGGTCATACACAACGATCGTATCGTTCAACGAATAACCCACAATAGTAAGAAAAGCGGCAATCTCTTTGAGAGAAATTTCAATATTTAAAAGACTGAATATCCCCAGCGTGATGAGCACATCATGAAACAGGGCGACAATGGCACCTGATGCAAAAACAAGCTCAAAACGCCACCCAATGTAGATGAGAATCAAAAACAGGGCAATAAGCACAGCCACCACTGTTGCCTTGCGCAATTCTTCTCCAATTCGCGGTCCGACCGAATCGATCTTGAGTATTTCATACTGGACATCCGACAGCGACTGGGTAATGGCATCTTCAAGCTTCTGGGCCATTTCTGATGCACTGACGCCTGTCTGTTGCTCAACGTAAATTAAAAATTCGTTCCGGGCGCCGAATTTCTTGATTTCGCTGGAGCCCATCCCGATCGTATTGATCGCTGTTCGAATGTCTTCAGTGGTGATGGGATTCTCGAACCGAAGACCAATAGATGTACCCCCTTTAAAATCGATTCCCAAATTGGGTCCGCCGCGAACAATCAGTGACACCATACCGATGAGAAAGACAGACGAAGAGACAATGTAAGCGATTTTCCGCCTGGAAATGAAGTCAATCTTGGGCGTTTGAAATAACTGCATACTGAATCCTCTAAGTTAAACTCGTATCGCGCACGAAAACCGCCTCAGATGCTGAGGGTTCTGAGGGTCCGCCTGGCAGTGATGCGATCAAAAATATAACGGGTTACAACCAAAGCGGTAAACATACTAACCGCCACGCCGATGGAAAGGGTGACGGCAAATCCTCGGACCGGTCCCGTACCAAACTGGTACAGAACCAGAGCCGTCAATAATGTGGTCACATTGGCGTCGAGAATTGTTTTAAAGGCCCTTGAATACCCCGCTTCAATGGAAGCTCTGACTGTCTTCCCGGTTCTGAGCTCCTCTCGGATACGCTCAAAAACCAGCACATTCGCGTCAACAGCCATTCCGATGGTCAATACGATACCAGCAACGCCTGGAAGCGTCAACACAAATCCGAATTGGGCAAGTATCGCCATCAAAATAACCAGGTTGAGAATGAGCGCTACATCGGCAATCAATCCTGACTTCCGATAGTAAATAACCATAAACACAACGATCAAGCTCATGCCAATGAGAGCAGACCAGCTTCCCTTAGTGATGGAATCCTTCCCCAAAGAGGGACCCACGGTTCGCTCTTCGATGATGTGGATAGGCGCGTCGAGCGCGCCGACTTTCAGTACGATAGAAACCATCTTGGCCTCATCCATGTCACGCATACCCGTTATGCGCGAATGTCCGTCACGGATACGATCCTGGATATGGGGCGCTGATACAACCCGGTCATCCAGAACAATGGCCATGGGTTTGCCAATGTTCGCGCCGGTTACACGTGAAAAAATTCGCGCACCAGTCCTGTTCAATGTGAAGTTCACTTCGGGTCTGCCTGCGCTGCGGACATCCGATCCAATAGTCACTCGCGCATCGGTAAGGTATTTACCCGTCAGTTCCGCTTCTTTCTTTACAAGAAAAAGTTCTTTGTAAGCCTGATCGCCAATACGAAATACCTCGGACGACCACAAAAACCGGGCGTCACCCGGCACAAGTTTCTGAATGTCTTCACGTTGTAAAATGCGGTCAACAGTCTTGATATTTTCAATGGGAACACTGACCTCATGGCCGTACTGACGCGTATTGCGCAGCAACGCCATAAAGGGATTTTCCTTGAATATCTGCTCATCTACAAGTACAGACGTGTCTTGTCTGGCTTCGCTGGATTGTTCTGTACTTTCTCCGAACAGTTCGCTGACACTCACGATGGAGTCTTCGCTTTCACGACTTTCAGGAGCAGCTATCGTTGTGTCAACCACAGCATCTGCAATTTCATCGGCCGTACCGCCCTCCTGAATTTTAAGGAGGGCTCTGTCAATCTTGTCAATGGTCTCGCCGAAAACAACAGGATCTTTCAACATCTTGAATTCCAATAACGCTGTCCGGCCGATGAGTTCTTTGGCCTGATCAGGATCGGTTATACCAGGCAATTGAATTAAAATCCGTCTGTCACCCATGGGTGAGATCTGGGGTTCGGAAACACCAAACTGGTCCACGCGGTTACGCAGTTTCTGCAGTGATCGCGTCATTGACTCACGCGCTTCTTTGTTCAGGTCGCTGAGAACCTTACGATCAGAGTCTTCACGTTCACCCCAATACCGATTAAGGGGAACGCCCGCCTCCTGAAAATGCTGGCTCAAGATTGTCAAAAAATCATCAGTCGACACATTCATGCTTTCCTGACTTTTGGCAATCAGGTCCATCATCTGGTCGTCTTTACTCCGAGCCAGTTGCTCGATGAGCAGGGCAAAATCCACTTCATAAATGAGATACATTCCGCCTTGCAGGTCCAGACCCATGCGAATGGCTTTGTCCAACAACGCTGACATGGTGCCTGCGTCTTCCATCTCCTTCTTTTGCTCTTGTGATAACATATTGAGCTTCAACGTCGGCCACAGTGTATACAATGCCCACATGATAACAAAGACAATGAGAATGGTTTTAAATAGATTCTTGCCGCGCATGTAGTTCTCCTCAAATCCTTGCGGGAATGTTTGCGTCTATTTCAAAATTTACACGATTCAGAAACACAGGTACAAAAACTTCATTGAAAAAACATATTGATGTATTTTCTAATTCTCTGTATACTTACAAGGTTACGTATCAACTGAGGGATCGATCGCATCAGGCGGACATCTCATCCGAAAAAAGGTTCCCAAGAAGGAACCAAAAACACAGGCAGAAATATACCCCTTTTCTCCTTGTTTTGCAAGGAGTTTTTTATCTGTACAGGTGTCCCTTGGAGGCTGTTAACGTTGATGGAGTTGACTGGCCATGTCCTGTTTGAAGAAAATCAACACGAGCAAGACAAGGTGTAAAAACACAAAAATGCAACAGATCGGCCAGTTAAGAATCGGAAAAATGCGACTGGAAATAACAATCGCGTCACGACTCTGCCTGTTTGAAGCCGCAGTGCATTTGCGGTGCTGACAAAGTTTGTGATGTCACTTCTACACGTGTAACCGATGTCATGGGCATGCCAAGAAATTGCTCACCCACTTCACGAAAACGATGCGGTATATCGCTGACATAATACGCACAACGCCCAGGTTCTTTCTGCTGATTTTCCATGGTTAAGAAATGTAGCCGCTTCGCCACCAGCTTGGCGATCTCCTCGGCCGGGTCGATAATTGTCACGCCTTCACCCAGCACCCGTTCGATCACAGGACGCAATAGCGGGTAATGGGTGCAGCCCAGGATAAGTGTGTCGATTCCTTCGTCCTGGATGGGTGCAAGATAGGTCTGGGCGACACGCTCGGGCACTTCGCCATCAATCCATCCCTCCTCTGCCAGGGGAACAAAAAGCGGACAAGGTTTGGAGATGACATGCATGTCTTTCCGAATGGCCTTCAACTTCGATTCGTAGGATCCACTGGCCACAGTGGCATACGTGCCAATAACACCAACTCGTCCGTTCCGCGTTGCATGGGCAGCAGCTTTGACACCCGGCTCGACCACGCCCAGCATGGGCAGGTGCATGGTCGAAACAAGGGTATCGAAAACCGTGGAAGAAACCGTGTGACAGGCTGCGATGAGAATTTTGACATGCTGTTCCAAAAGAAAGAATATATCCTGCAAGGCGAAAGCTTTCACCGTTTCAGAAGATTTGGTGCCATAGGGAACACGGGCCGTGTCACCAAAATAGACAATATTCTCGTGGGGAAGGCAGTGAATCATCTCGCGAACGACTGTGAGTCCGCCAATACCCGAATCAAAAATGCCGATAGCTCTTGTATCATTCATCTCTTTTACTCACATAAAAAAGTGACTTTGACAGTCACACCGAATCGGGATACTTCTGATGGGAATCCAGATGACCGGGTGCTTCTGTTGACGTTGGTTTGGAAGGGATTGGATTATCCCGAACCAATCCCTTTCTCGTTCTTCAGTTTGAAATTCTTCACGCTCTCGTAAATGGCCTCGGCCAACTTCTGCCTGAAAGAACGGGTTCGCAAGAGACGCTCTTCGTATGTGTTGGAAAGGAAAGCAACCTCAACAAGGATGCTGGGCATGGCCGCACCAATCAACACGTAGAAACCTGCCTGATACACACCATTGCCCCATTGGGCCAGTCGTGTTTTCTCTTTGAGTGCATCATTCACCATCTGGGCCAGGTCCATACTTTCTTTCACATAGGCGCTCTGTGCAATCGCGTTGAGAATATGGGCTGCATCCTGGTATTCTTTGTACGCTTCGGTGTTCGCTTCCAGATTGATGACCGAGTTCTCTTTTTCTGCAACTTCGAGGGCTTGCTGTGTCTTTTCACGTCCCAACACCCAGGTTGAGAATCCATGTTGATTCCTGTTCGGGTTCCCATTGGCATGGATGCTGATGAACAGTTTGCCGTTGTTTGTGTTTGCAAAACGCGTCCGGTCTTTCAGGCCGACAAATGTATCGTCCTCCCGCGTCATGAGGACTTCAACACCCATCTTGTCAACAAGAAGCTGCTTAAGACGTTTGGCGATATCCAGCGTGATGTCTTTCTCTTTGGTTCCCGCCTTGCCCACAGCGCCGGGATGTTTTCCGCCATGACCAGGATCGATAATGATCTTGTCGATGAGCCAGCGATTCCGATTGACCTGGGGTGAGTCAAAGTAGGTCGTTTCCCGAGTGCGCGGACTGCGGACAGATATAAGAATCTCACGCGGCTCAACGTGAATAGTGGGCTCACTGACATCTCCCTGAAGCTGGAAGGAGAGCTGCGCCGAATTGTCAAATTGAAACGGAGCGACTTTTTTGACAATCCCCATTCGTCGATCCGAGGCCATCTGTACTGTGTCCAGCTTCCCGCTGTAGAGTGTTACGTTGAGCCAGTTACGATTCAGGGATGTCACAATATCAGTATCTGTAAACGTTTTCGTTGTGATGAGGCGGATGAGCCATCCGTTACGCTTCTCCTCAACATCAACACCGGTGATATTGTACATCGATCCCCGGATTCTGATGCTTCGGGTCACTCCATCGAAAGCAACCTCGGCCGGAAAGTATGTGCCGACTACTTCGAGAAATAACGCCAGCGGTACATAGAGAACGCCATCGAAACGCAAAGTCGGGAGAGCCATCTGGTATGCGGCTTTGTCCGTGATGACAAATGGATTCATGGCCGTCACTTTGACGCTCTGAGATCCAAGCCGTAAAACACATTTGTTATTCTGGGGATTGGTGAAGATCTTCACCTTAAGTGCTTCTGCAAAATCTTCAAGCGGGGCGTAAAGAACGCCATCCTGTTCAACGCCTCGAAGCACAGTCTGACGACCTTCATTCTCGAAAAAAACGCCGATACGCGTACTTCTTTGGCAGAACAGGTCGCCGGCGAAAGAAGCCGAAATCAATCCAATGACAATCCAGATCGTTCTTTTCATCTGTTGCGAGAGGACAATTTATCCCTTTTTTTTGAGGATTTTACTGGCCCGTTTCAATAGGAGTTTTTCATCTTTGGTCAGGTTCTCCATGCCCACCTCATTGGCCTTGTCCAAAACCTGATCGACCAGTCTGCGGTATTTCTCCAGTTGTTCCTCATCTTGCTGGTGGACTTTCATCCGGCTTTTGCGTTTCAAAGCACGGAAGGTCTCAGCCAGACCATCCAGCTTCCAGTTGCCACGCATGTAAATGTAGCCCACAAGCATGCCGCCCAGATGGGCGAAGTGGGCGACGCCGTCCGCGCTGCCCATCACGCCGCTGAATAGCGACATACCGGCAAAGAGCAGAGCCAGTGTCCGCGCCCGCATCCTAACCGGAAAGATAAAAAAGAGCAGGAGCGTCAGTTCGCGATTCGGAAACATGACAGCATACGCCGTTAGAATGCCCAGCACAGCACCCGAGGCTCCAATAGTGGGGATGGTTGAAAACGGTGTCAGCAACGTGTGGATGAGTCCGGCGCCAATACCCGTGATAAAGTAGTAGCGGTAAAAAGCCTTTTTACCCCACATCCGCTCAACTTCGACACCGAAAACCCACAGAGCGTACATGTTAACAACCAGGTGGAAAAAACCACCGTGAAGAAACATGTAGGTGACAAATTGCCAGACGAAAAGGCGCGACCAGGCCCAATTCGGAACCAGTCCGAGACCGTAAATCATCTGCGGACCAAAAATCATTTGCAGGAAATAGACGACGCCGTTGGCGATCAGCAGGGTTTTCACCCCGTCGGAAAGGCCTCCTCTTCCGATACCCCACGACATGCGTTGCGTAGAATACATCAGGTTGTTTCCTTTTACATCAGATCGTTTTGGGGCTCATTGTTTCCTCAGAAACCTCTGTGCTTCTTCGGAATCTCAGTGTTCTCAGTGGTTTCATTTTGTCCAGGCGGACGGAATCTCAGAAAAATTCAAGGCGCAAACCGGTCCGAAATCCCAGGCCAGTCAGGTTCACTTCATCCCAAACAGGCAGGCCCTGGACGGTGGTATCCGCGTTGCGGTGGACCTTGCCGATGTTGTAGATCGCTTCGAGAACGATGGACGACCGGCTGCCGATCATGTATTCGACGCCGGCGCGAAGCATCCAGCCCCATCCTTTGTAAGTCCGTTTTTCGGACAAACCCTGTTCATAATTCTTTTCCGTGTTGAAGAGGAAATTGTACGTTACACTGGCGCCCACCAGCCAGTAAACAGGCGGTTGAAACGGAATGCGAATGTTGACGTTCCCGCTGACGGGGAGCAGAGATGTGCTGTATTCAAGCTCCTTGAGTACCGTTGTTTCGTGGATTCCAGATACGTAATCCGTGTCGGCAACAGCTGATGTCTTTGAATATTTCTTATGATAATAGGACAGCCCAAGACTCAAATCGACACGCTCATCGATGGAGACGCCGTACGTCCCGCCGATAATCATACCCGGTGTGGCGTCTTTTGGATTGAGGTATCCTCCCATGATCTCCAGAATACGGACACCTTGTCCAAAAGCCAGACCGTTCAATCCCAGAACGATCAGCAGTACGATCCATTTTCTCTGCATTGTAGTCCTCCGCGTTGTATCAACCACCTAAGAGCCTTGCATAACATACGTTCAGTTAGCCTGAAAAGTTCTCTGAATGCCAATCTGGAGAGATTTCTACGCTGCTAAACATCTTGAACCAGCCATTGCACCGCTTTTCCCCGATTATCAAAAACACGAAAATCGCTGCCCCTGTTGGTCCCGGTGACCATTTCACCAAACTTGCTGGACGTGACGACAGCAGGCGACAACACCACGGCGACCTTGACGAAATAGTTACGAAATTTTTGAAGGATCAAATACGCCTCGCACGAGGATAGATCAAATGCTGCATCGCTTCCCCCTTTCAGATGACTCAGGACGGACAGTTCTTCTGCACGACGGATTCACCTCTTCTCCACCTACACCACCACACTCACCAGCTTGTTTTTCACAACAATGACCTTGCGTATGGTTTTCCCTGTCGTATATTTGGATACCCGCTCATCGGCCAGGGCCGCCTCTTTGAGGGCAGCGTCGTCGCTGTCGGCATCGACTTCGATGCGGGCACGGACCTTGCCGTTCACCTGCACAACGACTGTAACCCGTTCGGTCTTGAGTTTCTCCTCATCCCACGTTGGCCAGACCGAATCGAAAAGGCTTCCTTCTCCGCCCAGACGATGCCACAGCTCTTCGCACAAGTGCGGCGCAAACGGGCCGAGAAGCTGCACCAGGGTTCGGGTTGCTTCGTTCAGGATTTTCACGTCCTGCCTGTCGGACGGCGTATCCTGAATGTACAGGTACATGACGTTGACCAGTTCCATGATCCGGCTGATACACGTGTTGAAGTGAAACCGTTCCAGATCCTGGGTCACCATCTTGACGGCATAGTGGCGCTGCCGCAACAAATCCGCCGTGCGCTCTGTATCGGAACCTGATGGAGGCGACTCCAGAATCTGCTCGACAAGCCGCCACACCCGATTCAAGAACCGGTGCATCCCCTGAATGCCCTCGTCTGACCAGTCCCCGCCGTCGGTATACGATCCCATGAACATCATGTACATGCGAAAGACATCCGATCCATACTCCTGGATGTAGGTATCAGGATTGATAACATTGCCCCGCGACTTGGACATCTTGGCGCCCTGGTTGGTGATCACGCCCTGATGGATCAGTTTGGTGAATGGTTCATCGAAGTCAATCAACTTGAGATCAAAGAGGACTTTGGTGAAAAACCGCGCGTACATCAGGTGCATGACCGCATGCTCTGCGCCGCCTACGTACTGATCCACCGGCAGCCAGTTGCGAATGAGATCTTTGTCAAACGGAGCCGAATCGATAGTCGAATTGGGGAAGCGCAGAAAATACCACGACGAGCACACGAACGTGTCCATGGTGTCGACCTCGCGCCGGGCGGATCCGCCGCAAGCAGGACAGGTCGTGTTCACCCATCCTGTATTGGTGAGAAGCGGCGACTCGCCGCTGCCGGTAAAATCCACTTTCTCAGGCAGGAGGACCGGGAGTTGCTCCTCCGGAACCGGCACCAGGCCGCATGTCTCGCATGTCACCATCGGAATGGGCGCGCCCCAGTACCGCTGGCGGGAGATCAACCAGTCGCGCAGTTTCGTGTTGATCTTTCGGCCGCCCCAACAGTTTTCTTCAAGATAATCAATCACTTTCTGGATGCCCTGCTGCGACGGCTCCCCGGTGAACGGGCCGGACGCAATCATGATTCCTGGATCGGTGTATGCCTCTTCCAGAGCCGTGTGGGATGTTCCGTCCGGGCTGATCACCTCACGGATGGGAAGATCATACGTCTCAGCAAAGGCAAAATCCCGTTCGTCGTGACCGGGAACGGCCATGACCGCGCCCGTGCCGTAGGTCATGAGCACATAGTCGGCGATCCAGATCGGGACTGTCTCGCCATTCACAGGATTGACGCAATAGCTTCCGGTGAACACGCCCGTCTTCTCTTTTTCTGTGGACGTCCTGGTGATCTCCGTCTCCTTGCGCGCGGCCTTGACGTATGCTTCAACGTCCGCCCTTTGCGCTCCGGTCGTCAATTCTGAAACGAGGGAATGCTCCGGCGCCAGCACCATGTAGGTGACGCCCCACAACGTATCTGGTCGGGTTGTAAAAACCTCGATGGCTTCATCACGGTCTTTGAGCGGAAAACGAATTGTTGCGCCCTCGCTGCGCCCGATCCAGTTGCGCTGCATGGAAACGGTCTTTTCAGGCCAGTCGATGCGGTCAAGGCCCTCGAGCAGGCGGTCTGCGTAATCTGTGATTTTGAAAAACCACTGCTCCAGATCGCGCTGGATCACATCCGAATCGCACCGCTCGCATTGGCCTTCAACGACCTGTTCGTTGGCCAGCACAGTCTTGCAGGACGGGCACCAGTTGACCGGCGCTTTCTTTCGGTAAGCCAGCCCGTTCTTGTAAAGCAGAAGGAAGAGCCACTGGGTCCATTTGTAGTAGGCCGGATCGCTGGTGTTGATCTCGTGCGACCAGTCGTACATGGCGCCCATGTCCTTGAGCTGCTTCCGGATCGCTGCAATGTTCTCCGCTGTCGAGAGCGCCGGATGAACGCCTTTCTTGATGGCGTAATTTTCAGCGGGCAGGCCGAAGGCGTCGTATCCCATCGGTTCGAACACATTGTAGCCCTGCATCCGCTTGAACCGCGCCCATGTGTCGGTGGGGCCGTAATTGTACCAGTGTCCGATGTGGAGCCGATCGCCGGAAGGATAGATGAACATAACCAGGCAGTAGAGCTTCTTCTCCACATCCGTCATGTCGGTCCTGTGGATGCCCTTTTCTTCCCAGATTTTCTGCCACTTCGATTCAACGTCGGCGAACGGATACGTGGTCATTGTGCCTTCCCTGTCAAAACATCCGATAACATCTCGTCAGCAATCGATCAACGGATCAAATTGAAAATATAAAAAATAAATGGATAAAAACCAAAGCACAAATCATAAAAGATGGGACAGCATCCCTCAAATGGAACTGCGGATCTGTCTTCGGAAGAACCAACCTGCCCACGCTGCCAACATCGCACTGATCAGGAAGAAAAGGCCAAACGGCTGATCAAGCCAGAAATAATAGACCAACTGGATGACAGAAACCAAACCTCCAACACTGAGGATAGTCCACAAACAGGCGTTACGTTTGATAAGGCTCGCAAGCAGCAAGCCCAGAGGAAAAATGAAGCCAAGGATAAATACCGCGCGAGAAAACGTGCTATTCCCAAGGCCTGTCAAGCCTGGCAGATAGGCGATATCAGCAGGAACGGTTCCTCCTGTCGGGTCGCCGTCGATATACAGCCGCTCCAGGCCCTGGTTGAACGTGGCAATCACATGGTGTTTGCCTCCTTCATCCAGACCACGGGAGGTCTTGAGGTAAACGCGCGAGCCGTTGGGACCGGTCCGGGGCGTGCGCACGC
>CAZDVF010000040.1:0-12357 GCA_964508725.1 uncultured bacterium
GGCCAAGACGGTCTTGGGTAAAATCCAGATCATGGCGATGTTGACGGCCAGAAGCACTCCGCCGCCCACATATCCCAGTGCGTAACCGCGGGTAGAGATCTTGTCCATATCACACGGTTGTGAAATGTGGGGGAGCAGCGCATTATAGAACACTTCACTGCCGGCAGAACAGACATTGGCGACAATAAAAAAGGCGGAAACCCAAATCCAGTCGCCTGAGCCTGTCAGGCCGAGCAGCAGTGTGAAGAGGCTTCCGACAGCTGTGAAGATGGCCAGAAAGCGTTTCTTTTGCGCGCTGACGTCGGCCACCGGTCCCAGCAACAGCGACAGAACAGCCACAACCAGCATCGCAACAGCCGCGGTGTATCCCCACAAAGAGGTCGCCATTTGTTGGGTTGACTGCGAAAGGCCTGCGGCGGCGACGTTGCGAAAAAAGATGGGCAGAACGGCGGCCATGACTGTGGTGTGAAATGCAGAAATAGCCCAGTCATACATGCACCATGCCTTGACGGCGCGTTTATGATTGTTCGGCAATAGGGGGTCAGTCATTGCTGGTTGGCGATGTGTTTGATCAACCGATCCATTGCCCGGATGTATCCCTTGCGCCCTGTGATCACTGCAGCTAGAACGAGGTTGCTACCCCAGGCTTCGAAATAACGAAAGACCAAACGCTTTCTCTCTTTTCCCCGAATGATGATTTCTTTGACGGGCATGTTATCGCCCAGGAGTTCCACGGCGGAGACCAAAGTCAGGGAGAATTCCAGAAGCGCATCTTCATTGTACGATGCCGATACGCCATCGCGGGCCATGAGAAATCCCTCTGCTGAAAATAGATAGATGGATTCCCATCGGTCTTCCTCACGGTATGTCTGCATGACTTGCTGGATGCGATCCTGCAATGGAAGTCCCGCTGCGCCGATGTCGTCCGATCCGCTCACGCCCGCATCCTCTGATTTCCCTCAAGCTGCGCCTGGACCGACGAAACCACCTGCCGGATGACTTCTTTCAACGTGTTGAAGACGCCTTGTCCCTGAGGCGCCACGGCCTCGAAGGAGGGGACACCAAAGAAATTGAGTTTGCGTTCCATCTCCTCCAATGGTTCGGCTGACGGAAGATCCCGCTTGTTGTACTGCAAGACCCAGGGGAAATTCTCCAGCGTCTTTCCGCTTCGAATCAGGTGCTTCTCAAGATCCAGAAGTGTGTCCAGGTTTGCGTCCATCATTTCGCTTTGCGAATCGGCCACATAAACAATGCCATCAACGCCGTTCAGGCAGATCCTGCGTGTCAGGTCGTAGTTGACCTGACCGGGAACGGTATAGAGGTTGAACTTGGGCCGCTTGCCGTCGATGTGCCCTACTTCAAGCTGAAGAAAATCAAAGAAGATGGTCCGGTCTTCGTGGGTCTTCAGCATGACGAGGTCACTTTTCAGCGCCGGATCGATGCGGGAGTAGATGTATTGAAGGTTGGCAGTTTTTCCACTCAACCCCGGGCCGTAATAGACAATTTTAAGATGTATCTCGCGTAACGCCCAATGGATAAACATGGTTCGTTTTCGCCTTTCGGTTAACCCATTTCCTTAAACGACCGATCCAGTTCATCGTCAAGAATTGTCTGGAAGCGGTTGTCGAATATCTGATCCATCCCAACGGATGGCGCATCTTGCCGATTCAGCACAGGCATTAACCGGGCAATGGTTCTCTTGGTGAACAGGCGGACCATGCCCAGAGCCACGCTGGATTCAAATACAACAACGAGAAAGGTATTTTCTCCTGCTGCAGACACATAGGCGTTGTGTTCTTCTCCCTCATAAAGAACCATTTTGAAGTTGGAACTCTCCCGGAGAAGGCGGGCCATTTCCCGGCTGGCTGCGTGGGTGCTTGCCGTCAGCACGGCCAAGATTGTGGCATTCACTTTCCACTCTTCCAACATGTGTTGAGCGATAATGCGTCCCCCGCTGTCGATAAGCAGGAGGGCGGTGACACGCAGCTTCCGGGCGAGTTCAGACAAACAATCGGATATCTCGTCGAACTGTTTTTGAGACAGCATGTTTCGCTCTGGTTGCTGATTTTGCCCTGTGCTTTCCATAGTCCGTCAATCCTTCATTCTGGGGGACGGTTTTAGTATCCGACCGCCAGGCGTTCGATGAGATAGCGGGGAAGTTGCGCCTGATCCATTTTCTCCTGCACAATCTCGACGGGATAGAGCAGGCGTCTCAGGTAAAACCGGTTCGCCCCGGTATCCCAAACGCCGTAGGCAGCTCGCGGATCGCCGTCTCTCGGCTGTCCCACGCTTCCCACGTTGATGATGTACTGGCAATCAGGATCGATGTCAAGGTCGGACGGGTCCGCGATATGTATATCACCTTGTTGATCCTTGACAAAGGCCAGAGGAATGTGCGAGTGCCCAATGAAACATAAAGGCGTATCCAGGGCTGTAAAGTGATCTCTGGCGGCGTCGGTGTAGAGTATGTACTGCCATGCTCCCGGATCGATGGGTGAGGCGTGAACCCACGTCACATCCGATGTTTGTTCGACAAGCTTGAGCGCCTCGAGACGCGCCAGACTTTCAGTACGGATATTTTTTTGCGTCCATTGAAGCGCTTCTTTTGCATGGTCGCTGAAATGTGATGCCATGTGCTGTTTTGAGAGTGCCACGTCATGATTTCCTGCAACGATGATATCAGCACTATCCCACACGCGCTGGATGCAGTGGTCGGGTTCCGGCCCGTATCCCACCACATCGCCGAGGCAGACCACCTGTCCAATATTTTCAAATTCAAGCGCTTTGAGGACAACATCCAGAGCTTCGCTGTTCCCATGGATGTCGGAGATGATACCGATCCGCAAAGGTTGCTCCTCAATGCTTGTCATCCGCAACATAACAAACGCGGAGTTGTTTCCTCACAAGGTCGTGTTTTTCTTGAAAAAACTCTAAGAAGTCCAACTGCAAAAAACGAGCCAGGCAGGCTCCTTGGGAAGTTGAACGTGAAATCTGTTGCAGGGTGGAGGCCGCCCTTCCAATTTGAAAATATCCTCAAGGCTACAGCATCTCAACAGGATCAACATCCACTGCGACATAAACCTGGCGGAATCGGCCCGCTTGGGGAAATCGCGACAGCGCCCCTGCCACCTGCTTTCTCAAGTGAGCGCCTGACGGATCGTTTGACTTGCTCGCCCGAAAAATGATTTGAAACCGGTGCATGGTCTTGATGCGGGTCACGGGAGCCGGCGCAGGTCCCAGCACGTCAAACGTCCTTTTCTTCGGAATGAGCTTGCAAAAAGCCTCGGCGGCTGCGCCTGCCAGGTCCGCATTGCGTGCGCGAAACCGGACGGCGATGAGTCTTCCCCAAGGGGGATACCCAAGCTCGCGCCGCTGATTGGCTTCCCAGGTATAGTAGCCCTCGTAGTCATGGCTGGCTGCGAATTGGAGAACCGGGTGGTCAAATGCGCGTGTCTGGATGACAACCTTTCCCTGGCTTTGGCGTCTTCCGGCGCGACCGGCCGCCTGGGTCAACAGCTGAAAGGTTCGTTCGCCGGATCGGAAATCGGGGAAGAGCAGCCCGGTGTCCGCCGAGATGACGCCCACGAGCTGAACGCCGGGGAAGTCATGGCCCTTGGCCACCATCTGTGTTCCCAGCAGCACATCCCCATCGCCTTGCTCGAAAGCTGTGATGATGTCGTCGTGGGCCCGCTTGCGGCGGGTCGTGTCCAGGTCCATCCTGAGGCAGCGGATGTGCGGGAAAAGCCGCCGGAGTTCTTCTTCCACACGCTGGGTTCCCACTCCCCGATAGCGGAGGGTGGCGCCTCCGCATTCCGGGCATGCCGATGGCGCGGTCTTGTGCAGGCCGCAGGTATGGCATCGAAGCGATTTGTCCGGCAGATGGTAGGTCAGGGTCAGGTCGCAGTTGGGGCATTCCTCCACGCGGCCGCAAGCGCTACACCGCAGAAATGTGGCGAATCCTCTTCGGTTTTGGAGGAGAATCGTCTGTTCGCCGCGGTCGAGGCACACTTTGATATTGTGTTCCAGCTCCACTGAGAAAATGCGCGACGCTCCGGTCTCTTTGGGATCCGGCTGCGCCATGAGGGTGATTTCAGGCATGGGCACATTGTCGATGCGCCGGCTGAGATGGCAGAGGATGTATTTCCCCTGTCGGGCGTTCCAGAACGATTCAAGGCTGGGTGTGGCTGAACCCAGAATCACGACGCATTGGTTGTGACGCGCACGCATCACAGCCAGATCGCGGGCATGATACCGGGGAGAGGGATCGGTTTGTTTGTATGATGAATCCTGCTCCTCATCCACGACGATCAGGCCTACATTGTTCAGCGGCGCGAACACGGCGCTGCGGGCTCCCAGGGCAATGCGCGCTTCGCCGCGATGAAGACGCCGCCAGGCGTCGGCCCGTTCACCGGCTGACATCCGGCTGTGGAGCACGGCAACCTGCGAGCCGAAATGACTGCGATACCGCTGCACGGCCTGAGGCGTGAGGGAAATTTCAGGGATCAATACCAGAGCTGACTTGCCCTTAGCCAGCGCGCGTCCGATGGCTTCGATGTAGATTTGGGTTTTTCCGCTGCCCGTGACGCCGTAGAGGAGGATGGCGTGAAACGTCCCCTTTGCCATGCAGTCGTCAATCCGCCGGAGGGTTTCGGTTTGTTCATCCGTGAGTGTGACCGGTTGGGAGGGCACAGTGTCCACATGGCTGTAGGCGTCTCTATCGATGGCGAGAAGCCGCGTCTCAACGCGGCCTTTTTGCTCCAGACGCCTGATAACATCACCGGTTGTGTCCAGAGCCGAGCAAGGCGCGTCGCCGCCCAGGTTTGCGAGTTTCTGGAGGGCTTGAGCTTGACGGGGCGCACGCTTTGCCAGAACGTCCAGATCCTGCTGTGTGATATCTGATTTCAGTGTCATCCAGCGCTCTGTCCTGGGCCTGCCGCCGTCGCCGGCGAGTACATGCTCAAGACGGATGCGCCCTTCCTCTTCAAGGCGGAGGAGTGCGGCGCGAATGGATCTCTGTTTGATCCGTCGTTCCAGATGCGGCAAAAGGATAGGCCGCTCTTCCGGTAGTGCAGTGAGGATGCGCTGTTCCAGATCGCCAATCTGTTGTCCGCTGACACGTTTTGCGTTCAGTTTGTGGATGCGGATTTCGTCTTTCTGAAGAATACCCGGGGGTAGAGCCGTCCGAATGACCTCGCCCCACGACGCCAGGTAATATTCCGAGGTCCATCGGGTCAAATGCATCAGGTCATCTGAGAGAAGCGGTTCAGCGTTGATGAGGTCGTCCAGCTCCCGGATGTTTTTCAGATCCGGCTTCTTCATCACAGGCGCCGTGACAAAGGCTGTCATGCGCCGCCGACCCACGGGGACAAGAACACGCTGTCCCTGTTTGAGCGCATTCCGAAACCGCTGAGGCACTGCGTAGGTTAGCTGCTTGAACGGCGGATGCGGCAGCACGACATCCACCCATTTTGTGCTGAAGGCGTCATCCACAGCTGCAATATACAAAGGGATTCGCCGAGATGCAATTTTTCGTTTGGAAATGATCTGTTTTTGTAATACATTTCAAAACATGAAGTTCTGGTTGTTGGACCATGGAGAGTAGCACGTGTTGATACGACGAATTTCCCCCCTCATTTTCATGATATTGACCTGTCTTTTAGCCGGATGTGCTGGGCAGAGAGTGGCCTACCGGCCAGTCTCGACACGTCCAGATAGTGTTGATCAACGGGCCGTTGATCGATTTGTCGATGGCGTCATCTCAGACATAAATGAAAATTACGGAGCTGCTCTGCTTTCGTATCAGGAGGCTTTGCTCTACGACTCGACATCTGCGTCGCTTTACCTGGCGATGGCGAGGGATTACATTCGTCTTGGCCGTGAAGAGAGCGCTCTGGTATCTCTCGATCGATGCCTTAGACTTGATCGCAACAACCTGGAAGCCATGGAGATTTTATCTCAGATTTATCTGGCACAAAAGCAGTGGGACCGGGCAGAATCAGTGTTCAGAGACATGCTGGCTATTGACAGTTCGTATGTCGAGGCGTATTATCATCTCGCCAATATCAGCCTGGAGCAAAACCATTTTGATAAGGCTGTCACATTTTACCGGCGGTATCTTGATTCGAAATCCAAACCTGATATGCAGGTGCTGCTGGAACTGGGCGAGTTGTTTCTGGAAAATCAGAAATGGCAAGAAGCCGCAAAGGTCTACGATCAGATGATCCGGGCTAATCCACAAAACGGTCTGGGGTATTACGGACTGGGAATCACCCGGGAAGCTCAGGGCGACACAGTCACTGCTATGACATCATACCGCAAGGCCTTGACCTTGAATCCACGTTTGTTTGAAGCGCGAAGCCGGATGCGGGCCATTTTACAGGCGCGCGGCATGTGGGACGAAGCAATCGATCTCTTTCAGACAGCAGCCAGCCTCGACTCCACAGATCTTGGCGCTTTGCTTGAACTGAGCGACCTTTACAGGCAAACAGGTGATACAACAGCATATCTTGAAACGTCCCATGCCATCAAGGATCGCTTTCCTGAAGACTGGCAGGTGGATCTCAATCTGGGGCGTTTTTATCTGGATCAGCAGCGTTTTGGAGAAGCACTGACAGAGTTTCGTCATGTCGCCAGCAAAGCACCCAACGCATTGTGGGGGTGGCTTTTCAGCGGCATCGCGCTGGCCCACATGGACAGTCTGGACCGGGCCGAGATCAGTCTCCGCAAAGCGCTCCAGATTGTCCCTGCCGAACCGTTGGGAAATTACTACCTTGGCAGTGTTCTGTCTCAGCTCCAGCGGCCTCGTGAGGCACTGCGTTTTCTGGAGACAGCGCTTCAGGCCCAGTCTGATTGGTCTGCTGCGTTAGGCGCTCTGGCCAGCGTGTATGATCAGCTTCGTGAGTATGCCATTTCAGACAGTCTTTTTCGGCGGGTGCTCCAGCTTGAACCGGACAATCCCGTCATGTTGAACAACTACAGTTACAGCCTTTCCGTGCGTGGTGATCGTTTGGATGAGGCCATGCAGATGGCCAGGCGCGCAATCGAGCAGGAACCTGAGAACGGATCGTATCTGGATACCATCGGCTGGATCTATTTTCAATTGGGCGCGTACGAGAAGGCCCTGGAGTATATTGAAAAGGCAGCAGACATTCGGGTGACCAGCGCTGAAGTGATCGAGCATCTCGGTGATGTTTACCAAAAGCTCAACATGCACGAGAAAGCGCGATCAGCCTGGATGCGCGCTCTGGATCTGGATCCCGGTAACGACGAACTCCGCAAGAAACTGGATCTTCCCATCGAGGATTGAGGTGACGTGGCGGTCCGATGGAAATGCATCATTCTGCTCTGTCCACTCTTTCTCGGCGGGTGCGCCGGACTCTTTCGATCCTCAGCCTCTTTGAGACCCATTCCGTCGGACGTTCTTGTCCAGCGGCTCCATCGACACGCAGGAAAACTTCAAACATTCATCGGTGAAGGCCGCGTGACTGTTGTCACGACAGAGGGCGGATTTCGCGGCGGACTCGGCATCACGTCACAACTTCCTGATTCCCTTTTCATGAAGGTCGAAGGTCCGCTGGGCGTTGACGTTATGCTGGGGCAAATCGGCGGAGGCCGGTTTACCTTCTACTATCCCCGTGATCAACTGGCGTACACAGGGTCGATCCAGGCCATGCATGAGAACAGTCTGCTGCCGCTTGATTTGGGCGTTGCTGAAATGGCCAGGGGCGCGCTGGGTCTTTTCCTGCAACAAGATCTCACATCTTCGGGATCGGTGACGCTTTCCGATGACGTGAAACAGTACATTCTGACGATGGATGACGGGCAGATCCTCTGGGTGGATCCAGACGGACCTGTTGTCACGCGATGGGAGCGCCGCGACGAGGCAGAAGAGCTGCTCTGGACCTGGGAAGGAAGCCGGCACGTCACGCATCGCGGCATCCGTTTGCCGAGGATGGTGCGCGTGACTCAGTATCAGCCGACCCAGCAGGTGACGCTTTTCTTCGAGAAAATACGCGTCAACCGATCGCTCAAACAAGGATGGAGCAATGTCACACTGCCGGAAGGAGTGGAGCCTATTGAACTCTGAATCCCGCACACAGGACACCGACACGGTGGATCTTTCCATCGTTATCCCCCTGTACAACGAGGCGGAATCCCTCCGCGAACTGCACGGTGAAATCTGCCGCGCCTGTGAAGGGATGGGGTCCTCTTTCGAGGTCATCTACGTTGACGATGCGTCCAACGACGGATCTTTCGGCGTCCTCGAGGCCATCCACGCCGAAGATTCCAGGGCGCGGGTGATCCAGTTCCGCCGCAATTGCGGGAAATCCGAAGCATTGGCTGCCGGATTCACTGTTGTCCGCGGGAATATGGTGGTGACCATGGACGCCGACCTGCAGGATAATCCGGCGGAGATCCCCAACCTTGCAGCGAAGCTGGAGGAAGGATTCGACCTGGTTTCGGGTTGGAAGAGACGCCGGCGCGATCCCTTCTCCAGGCGCTTCCCCTCCCGTGTCTGGAACCGGATGACATCCATGATGACGCGAGTGAAGATCCACGATTTCAATTGCGGGCTCAAGATCTATCGGCGTGAAGTGATCGACGCCGTGGATGTCTACGGCGAGATGCACCGTTACATGCCGGCTCTGGCACAGTGGGCCGGATTCCGCGTCGGCGAGATCCCTGTGAACCACAGGCCACGCAAATTTGGCAAGACAAAATTCGGATCATCCCGATTTGTCAAAGGGATTCTTGATCTGATCACCGTGATTTTCCTGAGCCGGTACGTGCGCAGACCCCTGCACATCTTCGGCATTGTGGGCCTTTTATCGTGCCTGGCTGGGGGTGCAATCACCGGGTATCTGGTTGTCCTGCGCATCCTCAAAGTCTCATACCTGAGCAACCGACCCCTGCTTTTTGTGGGAGTCCTTCTCCTTATTGTCGGTGTGCAGTTTATTTCCCTCGGCCTTTTGGGTGAGATGATCACACGATCTCAGGCAAAAACACACAATTACGCCATTCGGCGGACACTGGGAGACTGACGTGCGTGTTGTGCTTGTCAGTCCCGCGTATCCCCTGCGCGGCGCCATGTCCCATTTTGGAGCGCTGTTGTCCGCTACGCTAACGTCGCGTGGCCACAGCGTGTCAATCCTCTCGTACAAAAGACAGTATCCCGGTCTCTTTTTTCCGGGCAAGACCCAGATGGATGAGGGCGAGGAGATGATTCCGGTAAACGCCCATTTCGGACTCGATACAATAAATCCCTTCACCTGGATTACATCCTTTCTCTGGCTGCGCCGGCTACACCCCGATGTCCTGATCGTCAACCACTGGATGCCGTTCTTTCTGCCCACTACGTCCACACTGGCGCATCTGTCCAAACGCTTCCTGAAGATCCCCAGCATCTGGATTTGCCACAACATCAAACCGCACGAACGCCGTCCGGGCGACCGATTCCTGACGCGCTGGGGATTGCGGCCGGCTGACCGGTTTATCGTCCTCTCCGATGCCGTCCGGAAGGATCTGGAACAGTTTCGCCCCAACGCAAACATCAAACTGGTTCCCCATCCGGTCTACACGCTCTTTCCGTCCGCCGGGCCAAAAGAAGAAGCGCGGGCGCGGCTCGGGATCACTGAAAAACATGTCCTGCTCTATTTCGGGTACATCCGCAAATACAAGGGCGTGCGGACTTTGATCCAGGCTTTGCCGTCGATTTTAAAAGCATACCCAGTACGCCTGCTGATCTGTGGCGAGTTTTACGAGGGGCGCGAGGAAATTCTGCGTCTCGTCCAAACACTTCATATCCAGCGCGCTGTTACGATAACTGATCGGTACATCGCCAATGAGGATGTGGCTGATTATTTTTCAGCCTGTGATCTGGTGGTTTTGCCCTATGTGTCCGCAACCCAGAGTGGTGTTGTACAGCTTGCGTATCACTATGCGCGGCCGGTGGTTGTGACGCAGGTGGGAGGATTGCCGGAGATGGTTCGCGAGGGCGAGACAGGCTACATTGTTCCGCCTGAAGAGCCGGAAGCCCTGGCCGAAGCGGTGATCCGCCACTTTCATAATGGGCATGAGGAAGCGTTCGCCCAGGCCATCCAAACCGCGGGAACAAACGCCTCGTGGGACCGGTTGGCGGAAGTAGTTGAAGATCTGGCGGGTATCGATGCGTAGCGTCCTGATCCTGACATATTACTTTCCCCCTGCCGGCGGATCGGCGGTGCAGCGTCCTTTGAAATTTGTGAAGTATCTGCCCGAGTTCGGATGGCGGCCGGTGGTGCTAACGGCCCGCGAACGTGATTACACATTGCGAGATGACTCGCTTTCGAAAGAGGTGTCGTCCGATGTTCCCGTGTACCGTGCGCAGGCGCCCGATCCATACCGGTTCTATGACAGGCTGTCCCAAAATACGAAATCTGCTGATCTTGCTTCGCTGGCCGACACTGATTGCCCCACGTCCGGTTTCAAACAGAAGCTGGCCCTGTGGGTGAGAGGCGCATTCTTTATCCCGGATGCCCGAGTGGGCTGGCTGCCTTATGCAGTCAAGCGGGGAATGGACATCATCCGCTGCGAGAAGATTCAAGCGATATTCGCCACATCGCCGCCGTTTACCACGGCGGTAATCGGGGCTCTCCTTTCTGGCCTGACTGGAATCCCCTGGATCAACGATTACCGCGACCCCTGGTCCGGAGCCTATTTTTATATCCCGCGTCCTGTCATGTCCCGGCGTATCGAACAACACTTGGAACGCTGGTGTCTGAGGCGGGCGCATGGCGTGGTGTCCATCAATCAAAGGCTTTTCAACCATCTGGAGACGCTGTACGGCGAAAACATTCTCCGACATAAAAAGGTAATCATCCCTAATGGATTCGATCCAGACGATTTCCAGGATGTTGTCCCAATCTGCGAGGACCGTTTCACCATCACCTACACGGGGACGCAAAACGCCCGGATGCATGCCGGCCCGTTGCTGGATGCAATCCGCATCCTGGTTCGGGATGAACCTGAATTCCGTGAGCAGATACGGGTCCGTTTCATCGGCCGCATTGGGGAGGATATCATCCCAATACTTCGCGATGATGAACTTGAGGACATTGTCCACATCACTGGTCAAATGACCAGACGAGAGGCGCTGGAGTACATGGCGGGCGCGGACCTCCTGCTTTTGCTTATTCCCGACACGGCCGGATCAGATCTCATCGTCACAGGCAAGCTGTTTGAGTATCTCTATACAGGTCGACCGATTCTCTGCCTTTCAAACAGGGGAGAAGCAGCGGATATCATCCGGCAAACCAGAACGGGATTGACTGTGGAGCCAAAGAACACAGAGTCTATTTTGACTTGGTTGATCGAGCAGCTTAAAAACTGGCAGGCCGGAAAAGTCCGAAACCAGCCCGGACAAGATGCAAAAGCAATCGAACAGTTTAACCGGATCAGCCAGACAGAGAAACTGGCTGCTTTATTCAACTCATTAAGCAATGACAGTCAGGGATTCCTTTGAGCGATCCTGAAAAAATAACCGTTCCCATGATACAAGAAATTTGCAATTTTTTTGACAGGTTCTTGGAGCTTGAGAAACCGCTTTTCAGTCGGACTGTTGTTGATTTCAATTATTGGCATTACATTCGATTTCATGTATATGAATCAATATTAATTGAAAAAGAATGGATATCAAAGACCGATCCGAGGAAAATTACATCGCATTGGGCATTGTTTAAGATCGGATTGTGTTTTATACAAAATTGTTTTCGCCATTTTTATTTTCTTGACTCCAAACCAGTTGACTGCTTGGTGGTCAATTCGACGAATAAAGTTCAGTTTAATCGTCGGTTCATTGATCCCTATACGGATATTTTTTTGGAAAATGCGTCCTTCACATTTACAGTCTGGGAGGATATTCGTCAATGGCAACATCATAAATCCAATACGCCATGGAAAGTTGTTTTTTTAGATCAACTTCACTTGAAGATGATGCTGTTGAAAGGGTGTATGTTCAAATTAAGAAGAAAAATAAGAGAGGAATGTCGATTTTTGGTTCATTTTTTCAGAGAAAATGGGATTGACATAACTTTCTCTTCTCTGTATTTTTATATACACCGCGCCGTGGCTATTAATCGGTATTTTCGCAAACCTGTCCGGAAAAAACTCATCCGGAAAAAAGTTAAATTGATTCTAATGGTGACACATTATGATCCGGTAAAGATGTTAATTACGGATGAGGCTAAATCAATGGGCATACCTGTTGTTGAGCTGCAGCACGGCAGTATGGGGCGTTATCATATCGGGTATAATTTTGCGCATACAGAATATTTATCGACTTTGCCAGATGAAATCTTTACATTCGGATTATTTTGGAAT
>CAZDVF010000041.1:0-6569 GCA_964508725.1 uncultured bacterium
CGATCACATTTCAACTGTTCTGGAAACCGGTGTTTTGAAAAAATATACAGAACTAAGCCCATGTTTGCAACAGTTTTTTCGCAAAGCCCAGAGCGTCGTCATCCGGTACGGTCATGTGCAGACCGAAATGGGATCCCGAGAGAAACCGCGTGGGTACGGGCGCAGATGCGACCATCGACTCAAGACGCTGCGAAATGGCGTCAGTTGTTGTAAATTGATCGGCCCACGTGTCATTAAAAAAAAGCTGAAGAGACCGCTTCTTCAGCACAATGCGGCTGAAGCCGGACCGCTGGCCGAGAATCCGCAGTCTCGCCACGTCGAGGAGAATCTCCGTTTCAGGCGGCAGCGGACCGAACCGGTCACGCAGCTCATCGGCAAACGCGCGAATCTCCCAGGTTTTGTCCATCAACGCCAGTCTGCGGTACAGATTAACGCGCAGGTTTTCTTCTGAGACGTAGGATTCAGGCAGAAGGGCCGGAAGGCCGACATCCACACGGCAGTCACTTTGCGGCGGCTTCACATCCGCATGCTCTGTTTCGCTCCGGATCTCGTGAACCGCCTCACCCACCAGCTTGTTGTAAAGGTCGAATCCCACAGCATCAATGGCGCCGCTCTGCTCCACACCCAGCAGGTTCCCGGCGCCGCGAATCTCCAGATCGCGCATGGCAATCTGAAATCCGGATCCCAGTTCTGTGAACTCTTCGATTGTGCGCAGCCGCTTGATCGCATCTTCGGTGAGCAGATGAAACGGCGGCGTCAGGAGGTATGCATACGCTCTTCGGTCGGACCGGCCCACGCGTCCGCGGAGTTGATAAAGCTGCGCCAGTCCCAGTTGATCGGCCCGGTGCACAATGAGTGTGTTGACGTTGGGAATGTCCAGCCCCGACTCGATGATCATGGTTGAGACGAGGACGTCGAACCGGCCTTCAAGAAAATCCATCATGGCCTTTTCCAGATCGCGGACATCCATCTGCCCGTGGGCCACGCCCAGGCGGACGCCTGGCGCGATGCGGCGAACCATCCGCGCTACAGCGTGGATGGTTCGAACGCGGTTGTGCACAAAGAAGACCTGTCCGCCGCGCGAGATTTCACGGCCCACAGCCTCCGCGATGATCCCTTCGTTGAACGGAGCCACTTCAGTGATAATGGGCAGCCGGTCCTTGGGCGGCGTGCTGATCAGCGACATGTCACGGATGCCCATAAGGGAAAGGTGCAGAGTGCGCGGAATAGGCGTGGCCGACAGAGTGAGCACGTCCACGGTCTTTCGGTAAGTCTTGAGCCGCTCCTTGTGCCGCACGCCGAAACGCTGCTCCTCGTCGATAATCAGCAGACCCAGATCCTTGAATCCCACATCTTTGGAGAGCAGCCGGTGGGTGCCGATGACCACATCCACCTCTCCGGTTTTCAATTTGTGAACAATCTCCCGCGCTGTCTTGGGCTTGCGGAAACGGGACAGGACCTCCACGTTGACAGGAAAACGGCCGAGCCGTTCGCAAAATGTGCGAAAATGTTGCTGGGCCAGAATAGTGGTGGGAACCAGAACCGCAACCTGCTTGCCGTCGGCCACGGCCTTGAATGCCGCCCGGACCGCCACTTCAGTCTTCCCGTATCCCACATCGCCGCACACCAGCCGATCCATGGGCCGGGCCTTCTCCATGTCGGCACGCATCTCGTGAATCGCCCGTTCCTGGTCCCGTGTTTCGTCGAAAGGGAAAGTGGCTTCCAGCTCCCGCTGCCACGGCGTTTCAGGAGAAAAAGCATATCCGGGCAACGATTGGCGCGCCGAGTAGAGTTCGATCAGGTCCCGGGCCGCCAGCTTGACCGCGTCCTTGGTTTTCTGTTTGATCCGCTCCCACCTGCCGCTGCCCAGCTGGCTGATGGCAGGACTCCCGCTGTCCCGTCCGGCATACTTCTGCACCCGCTCCATCTTGTCCACCGGCACATAGAGCTTGCCGTCATCTTTGTAGAGGATCAGGAGACACTCACGCTCCACATCCTTGACCACGATTTTCTCGAGTCCCTGGTACACGCCGATTCCGTGATCGACGTGGACCACATAATCGCCCCGCTTCAGGGCAGACAGCTCGCGGAGCGGCACCCCCATGCGGAAGATACGCCGCCGCGATCGGACAGTCCTGCCAAAGAGTTCCGCCTCGGTATAGACTGTCAGGCCGGCCTGCGGCAGATCGAATCCCTGCCGGATCGGTCCGCTGGTCACGGTGATACCCGGCACAGGTTCAACGTCCAAATCGAGAAACTCACGGATGCGTTCGCCGTGATGCCGGTCGTCTGTGAAAAGGATAATCTCTCGGCCCAGGTCAGAGAGGGACGACAGCTGCTCCCGAATTTCAGCAGAGCGGACGCCGAGGCGCCGCACGTCGCGTCCGCCGGCGTCGATCACACCTTTGGGGGATGACAACGTCAGATGGGTGATGATGGAGAATTGGGACAAAGAGGCGCGCAGCGGATCTGTGGACGGCAAAAGGACCGGCTCCTTCCCGGCCAACTTGTCAGCGCGTCCCCACAACCGGTCCGGATCTTCCATAAAGCAGATGGCGTTGGACGGAAGAAGGTCCGGCAGGGTCGTGGACCGGTCGTCCCAGGCCACGGGCGCGGGAAACAGCGTCAGTCTGTCGGACGGCCCGGTGGACCGCTGGGTAGACGGATTAAAGGTGCGGATCGTGTCCACCTGGTCGCCGAAAAACTCGATCCGGTGGGCAGGTTCTCCGGTGAAAGGGAAGATGTCAAGAATCCCCCCGCGCAGGCTGATTTCTCCGGGTTTTTCCACAAGACTTTCGCGTGTGTAGCCAAAGTGGACCAGACGGTCCACCAGAGCGTAGAGGTCGTGCTGCGCATTGGGATCGATAAGGACGGCGGCCGATTTCAACGTATCAGGAGACGGGAACTGCTGCATCAATCCGTCGGCGGACACCACAACCACATCCAGCTGTCCAGTGGTCAGATCACGCACCACACGCATCTGCATTCCGGCACGCCGTGGATTCACGATGACGGGACTTTCCGGATCTTCCGCGCCACCGGGGTAATACGCCACAGATGCGTCAGACAGGATGGCGTCCAGATCTTCAGCCAGTGCCTCGGCCTCTTCCCGATCGGGAATCACTGCCAAAACCGGCCGCCGGTGCGTCTGCTGCACAAGGGATAGAAACAACGGCTTCAACGCCCCATGCAATCCCTTGATTGAAATGGAGCCTATCTCATTGTTTAGAATAGACTTGACCGGATCATGGATTGCAATTCGCTCTGTCAGTTGATCGAGACTCATCTTATTGTTTTTATTTCACTTGGAATGACTTGCATGCTTGATGGTAGACCTCAATCCCAATCCGTCGCTTCGGAAAGAGGTCCGCGCTCCACCATCACCAGAGCGGTTCCACTCAAGGGAGCAATATCGGGAAAGGGATTGTAGGGCATGATTTCCCAGCGACAGATATCCAGTTCAGCGGCGCAGGAGGTAAGAGTGTCCACTTCCACTTGCGCATCGGCGCCCTTGACAGCCACAAGTTGCCCGCCGGGAGAACGGAGCCAGCGGCGGCTCCATTGAACCAGGGTGGACACGTCTGTCACGGCCCGGCTGACCACGACATCCACCAAATCCGGAAGAGGAAGGATCTCTTCGACTCGGCCTTCTGCGATCTCGACGTCTTGCAGCGCCAGCTCCTGAACGGCGCGGCGGAGAAAGTGGACCTTCTTCCGTTTGGATTCAGACAGGATCAGGCGGAGGTCCGGCCGCACCAGCTTCAGGGGAATGCCCGGCAATCCCGCGCCAGCGCCCAGGTCCATGACGCGGCAATTGGGCGGAAAAACAAATGCGCGAGCCAGCCCGGCCGAAGGCAGCAAATGCCGGGTGACAATCCGGTCAGCGTCGTTGCGCGAGATCAGATTCACCTTCCGGTTCCAGGCGACAAGCATGTCCTGGTACGCGGACAGCCGGGCCAGCGTATCGGGGGATACAGGTTCGCCGAAAACGGACCACGCCCTCTGGAAAAGATCAATCTGTTCCACGTGGAACGCGCCTTTCTCGTCCGGCCTTTTCCAGAAACAGGGAGAGGATGGCAATGTCGGCCGGAGACACGCCCGAGATCCGTGCCGCCTGACCCAGCGAAGCTGGCCGGACAGTCTGAAGCTTTTCCCGCGCTTCTGTGGACAGGCTGTCCAGACGGGAATAGTCAAATCCATCGGGGATGGCCTTGTCTTCCAGTTTTTGAAAACGCGCCACCTGTTCAGCCTGACGCTGGAAATAACCCTCGTATTTGATCTCGATCTCCACCTGCTCTGCCACCGCTTCAGCCATATCACCCGCAGCTTCCAGAAGATGGCGGACGGAATCAAGGGATGCAAGTCCAGCGAAAGTCACATGAGGTCGTTTCAGCAGCCGTTTGAGACTCTGCCGCCGTTGGATGGACGCCGTACCGAGCCGTTCAAGAATGGGATTCACGTCCACCGGATCGGGCTTGATGTTGTGGGCGGCCTCGATCAGGTCCGCAATATATCGCTCTTTCTCCTCCAATTGCCCAAAAACAGGATCGGGGATCAAGCCCAGCCGGTGGCCGGTACGCATGAGCCGTCGATCGGCGTTGTCCTGCCTGAGCATCAGCCGGTACTCTGCCCGTGAGGTGAACAGCCGGTACGGCTCGGTCGTGCCCTTGGTCACCAGATCGTCTATGAGCACGCCGATGTATCCCTCGGAACGGCTCGGAAGGAACGGCTCTTCACTGCGGAGCGAAAGGACCGCATTCACACCGGCTACAAAACCTTGCGCCGCAGCCTCTTCGTATCCGGAGGTTCCGTTGATCTGGCCGGCGAAGTAAAGGCCGGAAATCCGCTTGGTCTCCAGCGTATTCCGAAGTTGAGTGGGGGGGAAATAGTCGTACTCGATGGCGTACCCCAGCCGGGTGACGCGGACATCCTCCAGCCCGGGAATCGTGTGCAGCGCGCGGATCTGGATGTCCTCGGGCAGGCTGGTGGCAAATCCGTTGACGTAGATCTCACTGGTTTGCCGCCCCTCCGGTTCGAGGAAAATCTGGTGGCGATCGCGGTCTGGGAAACGGACAATCTTGTCTTCGATGGAAGGACAGTACCGGGGGCCCACGCCCGTGATCTTGCCGCTGTACAGGGGCGACCGGTCCAGACCCGAAGCAAGGATCTGATGGGTTTCCGGCGTGGTATAGGTCAAGTGAACCGGAATCTGCTTGGTCGTAATGCGTTCTGTGCGGAACGAAAAGGGCTGGGGAACGGCATCGCCGGGCTGCGCTTCCAAAGCGCCGCAGTGGATACTGCGGCCATCCACCCGGGGCGGCGTGCCTGTTTTCAGCCGGCCGGATTCAAATCCCAGTGCGGTCAGGGATTCGGTCAGCCCGATAGCGGGAAACTCTCCGGCGCGCCCGGCAGGATAGCTCTTCAGGCCAATGTGCGTCATCCCGTTGAGAAAGGTCCCGCACGTGAGGATCACCGCGCGTGCTGCGATCCGACGTCCCGTTTCGGTCTCGATACCGCCGATCCGGTCGCCTCGGAGCCACACACTGACAGCCATACCCTGAAAGATCTCCAGATTCTGCCGGGACTCCAGGGCTTGCCGCATGCGCACAGAGTAGGCCAGACGATCCGCCTGGGCCCGCGGCGCCCACACAGCCGGACCCTTGGACCGGTTGAGCATCCGAAACTGGATGCCTGTGGCATCGATAGCCAGACCCATCTCACCGCCCAGGGCGTCAATCTCGCGCACCAGGTGACCCTTGGCTGGTCCGCCGATGGCCGGATTGCACGACATCTGGGCGATGGTCGACAGGTTCATGGTGATAAGGAGCGTTTGCGCGCCCATGCGCGAAGCTGACAGAGCTGCCTCGCACCCGGCGTGTCCGCCGCCGACAACGAGGACATCAAAGGCGGATTCTGAATTTTGTGTGGGTGGATGATTCATGTTTCTCTCAAAATGTTCCACGTGGAACATTACTTGCCGATACAGAATTCCGAGAAGATCCAGTCGAGGATTTCATCGGTTGTCGTCTCACCTGTGATCTCGCCCAGGGCATCCAGGGCGCCGCGGAAATCCAGGGCAATAAATTCCTGGGACATCCCCTGTTTCAAAGAGGCTTCCGCCTGCTTCAGGGCGCGCTGCGCCTGCTCAAGACACGTTGCATGGCGCTGGCGGGTCAGGACGATCTCGTCTGTCAAGGGAATACCTCCCGCCATAGCTGTCTGCTTCATGGCGTACAGAAGATCGGGGATGCCGGTCCTGTGCAGGGCGGAAACAGTTTGCCGGATCGATCCGGGAAGCCATTCTGATATCTGGTCTGCATCCATGCGTTGGGACAGGTCGGCCTTGTTGATCACCGGGATGACGCGTGTGTCCAGATTTTGGATTCGGAAGACCAGATCGGCATCCGCGTCGGACAGAGCCTGGCTGCCGTCCAAAACCAGCAGGATCAGATCCGATTCGGCCAGGGCCGCTTCGGAACGTTTGACGCCCTCCCGTTCGACAGGATTGGAAGTTGGGCGCAATCCCGCTGTGTCCGTTACGATGAAAAGCAAACCGCCAATATCCAGCG
>CAZDVF010000041.1:6579-12075 GCA_964508725.1 uncultured bacterium
CGGGACGTCCACCGTGTCACGGGTCGTTCCAGGCACGTCTGTGACAATGGCCCGCTCCCGTTCCGCCAATGCATTGAGCAGGCTCGATTTGCCCACATTGGGACGTCCAACGATGACCGTGCGGACGCCCTCCCGGCACACCCGACCCCGATCAAGCGTAGCCAGGAGTTCCAATATCATGTTTTGGATTTTGGACAAGAGCTCCCGCAATTTCTCGCGGGAGGCAAAGGTCACATCCTCTTCCCCGAAATCCAGCTCGAGCTCGAGGAGAGAGCACGCCTCCACCAGTCGTTTTCGGACACCGGCGATGCGGGCAGACAATCCCCCTTTGAGCTGTCGCGCAGCCACACGACGGGCCGCTTCTGTCTTTGCGCGAATCAGGTCCGCCACAGCTTCGGCCTGCGAGAGATCCAGCTTGCCGTTGAGAAAGGCCCGCTGGGTGAATTCGCCCGGCAGCGCAGGGCGCACACCGCAGGTCAAGATCATCTCGAGAATCCGACGACTCACAAACACACCGCCGTGACAGGTTATCTCGACCACATCCTCACCCGTCATTGAGTGTGGCGCGCGAAACAGGATCGCTACAACCTCGTCCACAGGATCGTCTCCGTCAACCACCCAGCCGTGGACCGCCCGGTGTGTCTCAAGTTCCGCAAGTTTGGACTGCCCTCGGAAACAGGTCTCGGCGGCGTCAACGGCCCGCGGACCGCTGATCCGCACGACAGCAAGGCCGCCTTCCCCTGGAGGTGTGGCAATGGCCGCAATCGTATCATCCATGAGGGCGTCTTTCGTCCCGGGATTAAAGTAAAACAGCCCCCGTCATCGCTGCTGCGAACAAGGGGGCCGTTGTGATATCACGCTGCGTCGCGCGCAGTATTAAAAACACGTCACTGGTCTGATGCTTTATGTTTCTTGATGAGCACTTCCTGGGCAACAGTCAGAACATTGAACATGACGTAGTAGAGATTCAGGCCGGCCGAAAGCTTGTAGAAAATGAACATGAAAAAGACCGGCATCATGTAGGCCATCGCCTTCTGCTGGGGATTCTGGTTCGACATTCTCTGCTGTAAAATCATCGTCACTGTCATGAGGACGGGCAGTACATTGATAACCATGCCGCCAAGATGGAGGATTTCATCCGGAGCCGAAAGATCGTGAATGAGCCCGAGGAAGGAGGCCTGCCGAAGCATGATTGTCGTCCGGAACAGGTTAAACAAAGCGAACAGCACAGGCATCTGAAGCAGCATCGGCAGGCATCCGCCCATGGGATTGACGCCGTGCTGTTTGTAGAGCTTCATGGTCTCCTGATTCATCCGCTGGGGATCTTTCTTGTACTTCTCTTTCAGCGCCTGCATCTTGGGCTGCAGCTCCTGCATCTTCCGCATGGACTGAAAGCTCTTGCGGGTCAGAGGATAGAGAATAACTTTGATGAGAATGGAGAAGATGATGATGGCCCAGCCGTAATTCTTGACAAGACCGTAGATGAACTGGAGGGTGTAGTAAAATGCAATGCTGAAGGGTCGAATGATGATCATGCCGAAGTTCATCAACTTTTCAAGATCAACGTTGTAGCTCTTGAGCAAATCGTAGTCTATGGGGCCCATGTAGAGCGTGAACTCGGCCGACTGTTCACCGATATCTTGCAGAGTCATCTGCAAACGTGTCTGCAAGGTTTTCCAGTCTGTTTTTGATCCGTCAGCATCTGGAATCTCAATTTTATCGCCATTCAGCTCGGCTGCAGAACCGCTCTGATTTTGCGGAATCAGGGCGATGAGAAAATATTTGGTCCGGATGGCTGTCCATTGGGTGGAACCTTCACGGAGTCCGGTTCCGCCTCCCTTGGTCTTCAGCAGTTCACCGCCCTGCAGTGCGCTTGCCTCGTAGTACCGATTGTCATCACCGATGTTTCTCTCGGTTGGCGTCATGCCCGACATCCACTGAACGGAGTAATGTGAACCGATAGAACTCCGATCCACTGATCGGAAATGGATCTCCATGTCCACATCATACCGTCCGTCGGTCATCCGCAGAACCTTCTCTACTACTCCTCCGGTTTCAAATCGATGGACGAAACGGAATGTTTTCACATCGCCGAAGGTTTCAGTCTCCACATCGAAAACTGTTTCACTAAGATCAATCCCTGCCACCAGTCCCAGGTTTCCGACCGATGAGTCGGGAATCAATTCAACCCATTCACCCCGGTAATTGAGATGCTCCTTGAGCTGCCAGCTGATGATGGTCCCGCCGCCAAGCGTGGAGATCCGTCCGCGGTATAGATTGGTCTCAACGCTGAGCGTATCCGCGCTCTTTCCAACTTGTGTTGTCCGCTGGCTGCGCATGGGTGTCTGAGCGTGCTGCGCAGGTGGAGGCTGTGTTTGACGCAATGCAGCTGATGGCGCTTCCATAGATTGGGCCTGTTGGACGTCCTGAACAACAGGCTGTGGTTTCTCCGGCTGGACAACCTTGCTGATGTAGAGCGGCCACAAGAGCAAAATCAAGCCGATAATTAAAAAGGCAATGATGGTGTTTCGATCCATGGGTTGGCATCCAATTCAGATTAAGGAACGGGGTCGAATCCTCCGGCATGCAGCGGATGACATCGGAGCACCCGTTTAATACTAAGGATAAAACCTTTCGTAAGTCCATATTTATCAATGCTTTGTATTGCATATTCCGAGCATGTGGGATCAAATCGACAAGATGAAGGCAGAAAAGGAGAAAGAAATCGCTGATACTGACGTAGAAGGAAAATAATGACCTGTCCTGGGCGGCGCATCGATTACCTCACCCTGGGGAGGAATTGTGTGAACTCGGCCTCCACACTTCGATATCCGTCCTTGCTGATTGCAGGCCGCGCCATGATGATCATCCGAAAAGAGCCGATGACATCTCGATGCCGGCGATACACTTCCCGCATCCATCGTTTGGCTCGGTTACGCCACACAGCTTGCCCAAACCGTTTCGGCGCAGAAAATCCAACCTGCCGTACTGTCCAGGGTTGATAAAAAACATGGATAACCGATCCCCTCCACTGTTTTCCCCCATCCATAATCCGCAAAAAATCACCGTGCTTGCGAATAATCTCCGCTTTGGGAAGTTGCTGATTCTCAGCCAGCATCAAAACTCATCGCTGACTGTGAGCCGTTTACGTCCCTTGGCGCGCCGTCGCTTGAGAACCTGGCGTCCCGACTTGGTAGCCATACGGGCACGGAATCCGTGTTTGTTCTTTCGTTTGCGATTGCTGGGTTGATACGTTCGTTTCATTAGTGCGCACGACTCCTGCTTTAACAACTTGGAATAACTTTCTAAAATAACCGATTATTTCAAAAAGTCAAGTTATTTCCTTGTTTTAACCACATTGACCAGCCCGCCGGCTATCATGACAGCATTACCCATCCATGCTGCAATCCAGGGATAGACACTCCCCTTCTCTCCCATTGTCTGTCCCATACGAACCAAGCCGAAATAGAGAAAGCAAATCACAAGGGCAATGCCAAAACCCGTTGTCAGACTCTTCTTCCTCCGGTTGTAAACCAGGGGAATGCTGAACAGCACAATCATAAGATTGGCCAAGGGAAATGCAATCCGAAGATGAAGCTCGGTCATCCATTTTCGAACTTCACCGCCTGACTGACGCACACGCCGCACAAACCAGGAGAGCTCACGAAAACTCATCTCATCAGGTTTAATCTGCGCCCGAAGAAGCTGATCCGGATCAAACTGGAAGGTATACCGGCGCGGTTGTCTGATCGGTTTTGCCTCTTCTTGATCTCCATTGAACGTCCGCTCAAATCCCCGCGATATGACCCAAGCATCTCCATCCCAAAACATGGCAGGAGCATCCACGCGCGACACAAGCCGGTTGGACACAAAGGTCTCAACCTTTACTTGCGTGGCCACTTGGTTCTCCCCGTCAAAAACACCCATGTAGATGATCTGATTGGGCGGTTCCTGAATTTCCAGATTCCGGATCCTGGATGATATGCTTCCGCGCAGCTGTTCAAGATAGCGGGTCTGGATCTCTTCCCGCCTGCGGTTGTATTTGATCGTCACACCCTCAGCCACAACGAACATGATTCCGCTGACAATCAAACCCATGACCAACAAGGTTCCCATCACACGATAAAGGCTGTAACCCAGAGCCTTCAAAGCCACCAGCTCGTTGTTCCTGGCCAAGCTGCCGATGGAAAAAACAGCCGCCAGCAGTGTGGCAATGGGCGATGTAATGACCACGGTGTAAGGAATATGATATAAGTAATAGAGGACAGTTACTTTGAGCGGAACAGACTTGTCGATAAATTCATCCAGATTCTCGACCAGATGGGTCACGATAAAAACCAACACCACGGCTACAAGACAGCCGATAAAGATCTGTACAAAGAGCCGGCGAAAATAGTCGGGTAAAATCCGCATCACTTCCATTCCCCTCTATTCCTCTTGCGGAAAAAATCAGCCCAACGCTCCCACGGGATCACCGTGGTCTCGTGAACTGAACGTATCACAAGACCTAAGCCAAGAATCCCCATGAGTAGATCGGGCGCCCACATAGCCAAAGCCGGGTGAATCATTTGGCGGTCGGCCAGTTGCTCGCCGCCGATGAGAAAAGTCCAAAACACGAGAAAAAAGACAATACTCAGCACGCTGCCTGCGGCCAGTCCGCCCTGACGGGACATCATACCCAGCGGCGCACCGATGAGAACAAACACAAGACAGGCGACGGGAATGGAATACTTTTTATGAACCTCCACAGACAGAGCGCTGATGGATCGGCGATATCCGTTGATGATGCGCCGTTCTCCTTCAATCTGCTGAACCAGCTTTTGATGATCGCGCTGCGTTCGATCCCCATGATCCATCTTCCCGAGATAGGCCATGACATCTATTTCCATCGATTCACCCTTCAGAAGGGACGCCGGCACATCATTCGTGAGACCGGTCTGTACCAGATCGCGGATGCGTTCCTGGTGTTTCTTGATCGTCTCCCGATTTCTGCGGATATCCTTTCGCATCATGCCTGCGCTTTTTTCCCGATCTCCACGGTGACCGGAATTGCTCCGCTTGAGGATCATGTTGTCCATGTTGACCGAGATGACATGCTGTCCGAACGTTACCCGCGTGTATTTTTCCAGATTCTGGAGCTCGACCCGGTGGATCTCTCCATTACTCAGCGTAAGAATCATTTTTTCCTGTTCTTCGGAAAATCGGATATGGCCCCGTTCTGCAATGATCGTCTCGCTGATATCGGGATCGCTCTGGTTGTTGATGATAACATTGCGCATTTCGCTGCCATCGCCCTTGATCTCATGAACGAGCATGCTGTAACCTGGAATCTCGTCAAAGAACACATGGGGCTCCAGTGTGAGTGTCGGCCGCTTCTTCGAGATATCGGATGTCAAAATGCGAACCCGGTGATTGAAATCGGGAAGCACACAGTTGTTGAACCGCTCCATGGCCACGGCCAGCAACCCGGCCATCAACAGAACCGGCGCCATCAAT
>CAZDVF010000042.1:0-12043 GCA_964508725.1 uncultured bacterium
GTAAATTTGGTCAAATCTTCAACTCAGTCCCATTTAACCCTGTTTGTCATTCCCGAAATCTTGTGTCGGGAATCCAGGAGCGGGGTGCCACCCCCTCCCCTAAAACCCTGGATTCCCGCTTACAAACGCGGGAATGACGACTTTTCTGACTCATTGCATTTGATCACGAGGCTCTACTTTAAAAGGTTTATCCTGTTTCCCAAAAATGTGTTTTGCCAAAGTTCAGCTTGTTAGTTACTCTCCATGACGCCATATTCTTTCAGCTTGGTTCGAAGCGTCTTGATCGTGATACCCAGAGCTTTTGCCGTATGCGTTTTGTTATGGTTCAGCTTATGATAGGTGCGCAGGATGACCCGTTTCTCAGCTTCGGACAGCGTCATATCGTCTCTGAAATCACCGCCCTCTTCCAGCAGGTCACGGTGATCTTCGAGAAAAATAAAATGTTCAGGCTGCAGGGTGTCATCTCGATTGAGAATAATGGCCGTTTCGATACAGTTTTCAAGTTCACGGACATTCCCGGGCCACTCATATTGAATTAAGAGGTCAGTGGTTTTGTCAGACAGGACTTTCTCCTTGTGATATTTTGCATTATACTTTTCAAGAAAATACTCGAGAAAGAATGGGATGTCTTCCCGACGTTCCCGAATCGGCGCCAGAGTGATAGAGGCGACATTGAGCCGAAAAAACAGATCCTTTCTAAAATTCTCGTTCTTCACCTCATCCTTGAGGTTACGATTGGTTGTAGCTATAACACGGACATCCACATTGATGCTCTTCCCACTGCCGACACGCTCGAACTGCTGGTACTGTAACACCCGAAGCAGCTTGGCTTGCATCGGCATGCCCAATTCGCCGATTTCATCCAGAAGAAGCGAGCCTCCATCGGCCAGCTCGAAACGTCCTTTGGACCGCTGCACCGCACCGGTGAAAGCGCCCTTCTCATGTCCAAACAGTTCGCTCTCGAGCAACGATTCAGGCAGCGCGGCGCAATTGACCTTCACGAAGGGCCTGTCTTTTCGCGGGCTCATCTGGTGTATCGCGTTGGCCACCACCTCTTTGCCTGTTCCTGTCTCTCCCATGATGAGGACCGTCGAATCGAGAGGTCCAACCATCTCTACCAATTCACGAACCCGCTGGGTCATGGCGCTCTTCCCGATGATTTTGCTGACAACCTCACTCTGACTCAGCTTCTCTCGCAAGTAACGATTTTCATCCACCAGTTTCTGATGCGTAAAAACCCGTTCAATCACGATATCCAGCTCTTCTAATTCAACGGGTTTTGTGATATAGTCAAAAGCCCCTTTCTTCATGGCTTCAACCGCACTCGAAACCGTTCCATAGGCAGTCAAGATGATGACTTCCGTAGTTGGAGTCAGTTTCTTGGCCTCTCCCAGGAGTTCCAGGCCATCCATCCCTTGCATCTTGAGATCGCTGATGATCAGGTGAAATGTTTTCTTTTTAATTACCTCAAGCGCGGCCAATCCATTCTCAACACTGCTGATTTCAAATCCTTTACGCTTGAGAACATCTCCGATAAAACGCCGCAGAATGGGGTCATCTTCAACGACCAGAATCTTTTGATCCTTCATCTCTTTGAACCTTTCTCTCCTCCAATGGCAACACAATAGTTACAGATGTACCAGCTCCCTCCTCGCTGTCTATCAGAATATCGCCGTGCTGAACCGAAATAAAATTTCGAGCCAAAGACAAGCCCAGTCCCATTCCCTTCTCACGGGTCGTAAAGAATGGAGTAAAAATATCTCCCAGCACAGTATCAGGAATCCCGACACCTGTATCAGAAATGATGATATTGACACGGCCGGTGGATTTGCCTTTCGATAAAGGCGTGACCTGGATTTCGATACGCAACGTCCCACCCTGGGGCATAGCCTTCACACTGTTGTCCATAATCATGAACAAGGCCTGCTCCAAAAGAACAGGATCACACATCACGCAAACACCTTCAGTGCTATCTGGACAGTGGAGCATCTGCCTGATCCCCAGATTGCCAAATCCGGTGCTCCGCTCAAAGTAATTCGCGACCTCTTCGACAAACTTGCAGATATCAAACACTTCTAAATGGGGTTTCACAGGCCGTGTGAATAACTGAAAATTGGCCACGATTTCATCGAGACGCCGGATGGATGTATTGATGTTCTCGAGCATACTGCGGCGGGGATCCTTCGCTTCGATGGATTCGGCTAAAAGATCCACATAACCACGAATTCCGCCAAGAGGATTCCGAATTTCATGAGCCACCAGCGCTGCCATCTGGTTCAATGCTGTTTGCGTCTTGATCTGCTGCATCTCTTTTTCAAGCCGCTTGATGCGTGTCAAATCGCTAATCACTTCAACAGCGCCGACAGCCTGATTATGATTATCTGTGAGTAGAGATGTACTGTACCTAACCGAGATAAACGATCCCAGTTTGGATTTGATTTCTTTTTCCTCCAAAAAAAGAGCCTCTCCACTGGCCATGGTGTACAGCGGAGAAAACCGCTTGCTTACTTTTTTGCCGAACACGTTTTGATATAACTCGCCCAGGACTTCCTCACTGCGGAATCCTGTCAGCTTTTCAGCACCTCCGTTGAAGAGAATAATCTTACCGACGGTATCAACAACAATGACGCCGTCAGTCATGCTATTCAGGATGGAATCTAAAAATCGCCGAAGCCTGTTCACCTCGTAGAGGTTTTCTTCCAATTGACGGTTTTTACCTTCCAATTGAAGATTGAGATCCTGAATCTCTTTTTTCAGAACGTCATACGAGCAGCCCAGATTTGAAACAGTCGCATTGAATGAATCAAGTGCATTGGTGATGGAACTCTGGGGCTGCTTCTCCCTCTTTGACTTTGCCGTCATCTTGGTCCTCTGAACCTGTTTATATCAGTTGCCCGTGTCATGCTTGATACTTATCTTTTAAGATGAAGCCTTCGGCCTTGAGACATTTAAAATCCATCATCCGATCCGCTCGCTCCGAGAGGTGCCTCAAGGCTGGAATAACCTGCATTCATCAGCCTGTCGATGACTGGACCTGAATAATCCTCTTCTCTTCACAGAAGAAGTGTCCTTCGATCACCATTCTATTCGTACAGAAGCTGCTTAAAACCGTCCATGGATTAAACCGATCTTTTGAACCTTTTTTTTCAATTTCTCCTCGCTGCTGTTGTATCGGCCGATTTAATCTGCTCCATCGAGAAATACTCTCTTAAATATGCAAAAATAAAACCAGGTGGTGCCACAGGATAAAATACATTCAACTGAGCATTGAAAATAGTTAATCATGAAAACAAGATTGCTGATCAGACATCTTTAAGTCAATGATAAACAGGTGATATTTGATGTCATTCATAATTTGGTTTAAAAATTCGGCCTTCAGAAATCGATATCGTCTATGGGGAACATTCAGCTGATTGGATAGGATATTTTATCTAATATAGAGAAAAAGGAACCACAAGACAAGGATTTTATATCTATTTTCTCAATCATTCGCTTCCACTGAAAGACCTTGCCAATTCTCTTGATAACGCATTGGATTTGTCTTGTTACAATGGAAAGCAAGCCTGTTGCTTGATTATATACCAGAGCAATCCACAATCAGATGATGATCAGTTTGACACAACTTCCGATAAATGTAAGACAGAAACAAATCAGCCTGCTTGATGATAAAAGCAGGCCGAATCCATGAATTGCGAAGATTTTCGGATCGAGCGCAGGACAATAATCATGTCACTTGACTGTTTGGCTTTGTCATACAATCCAAAACGTGATATCGAGGTCCTTAAAACCGTTCCTTACTTCTCTAAAAACTTCTCGATCACACGTTTGAAATCATCAAGAGGAAAAGGTTTCTTCAACACAGCACATCGCGAATTATGTCGAACTTCCTTTTTTAACCATTCCTGAAACTCAGGATTCTCTGAGTATCCCGAAATATAGATCACGCGCTGTTCCGGATTGATTTTTCTGATCTCTGACATCATTTCAGGACCTGTCAAACCCGGCATACACAAGTCTGTCACCACCATATCCGGCTTGAGTTTTCTGAAAAGCTTTAACGCCCGATCTCCATTGGTCACACCATAAACCTCGAGTCCGAGTCCCTGACACATCTGTGTGAGAATGTCCACCATCGAATCGGAATCATCCACAATGAGAACCCGACAGACATCATGGGTCTCTTTATCTTGAATATGAGGAATCTTGATGGTGAACGTTGATCCCTTGCCCTCTTCACTCTTAACCTGAATGCTCCCACCATATTGACGCACATAATAATTTGAGCTGCTCAAACCCAGGCCTGTACCGGCCGGTTCCTCGCCTTGTCGTTCATTTGACAACGGTTTGGTTGTGAAAAAGACATTAAAAATTTTCTCACGAATCTTTTCTGGTATGCCGCATCCCGTATCGGAGATTTCGATATAGATAAACTGTCCGTCATGGCGCGTCTTGATGGTCATGCACCGGTCAGACGCTTCATACATGGCATCCAATGCATTCTGAACAATGTTCATGATGGCCTGGCTGTAATGTGCGTAAACGCCTGTAATCAGTGGCAGGTTTCTATCCAGATCAACGGTCGTTTTGACACGATGTTTATAGAACATATTGGCGTTGAGAAATTCAAGTTCATTTCGAATCAAATCGTTAAGATTGAGCAGCTCTTCCCTTGTATCCTTTTCCTTGCGACTTTTAAACATAAGATTGCTGATAATCGATTCCATGACATCCACTTCACGGACAATAAGATCGAGTTCCCTGAGCTCCTTGTGATCCATCTTCAGCAGCTGAGCGTAACCCTTGATGCCGCTCAAAGGAGTCCGCAGATTATGCGCCAGCCCAGAAGAGAGAAGCCCGATTTGCTCGAGCTTCTGTGATTCCAATAGTTGGGATTGACTTAACGCCAGATCTTCGAGCGTCTTTTTTAATTCGAGATTCGCCCGCGCAATGCTGTTATGAAGCCGAATTGATTCCATCTCAGAGCGTTTTCGATCGGTGATATCTTCCAGAGATACCACACCCCAGGGCTTGCCGCGAACAATGAGGGGAACCACATTAATACGGAAATACGTCGGCTCTTGTCCGATTCCCTGTTTTAGGATTGTCGTCTCTGCATTGAGAATGGTTTCGCCCGCTTTCAGACAGCGGAGAATTCGTTCTCTCAGACCGCATTGACGGCATTTGCTCCCAAATCCGCACCCACGTTTGGATGTATTTCGGTTGGCGCATTGCAACACATCACCCAATCGCCGACCGACTGCGTCCTCTTCATTCAGGCTTAACGCCTCCAATCCTGACCGGTTGAATCGCTTGATACGCTGGACTTCATCGATAACAGCTAAAATGGCCGGCACTGCATCAAAGACTTTCTGAAGTTCTTCGGCGCGCTGCATCAGCCGGTTCTCCATGTCCTTGCGCCGTGTCACGTCACGTATAATAGCGCTCAGGGTTTTCTCGTATCCGTATTGATCTTTGAGCAGACTCAGACTAATCTCAACGATTCGTGTTCGACCCGAACGCGACTTTAATTCGGCTTCAACAGGCATACGCCTCTCGTGTCCATCCAAAAGAAGACGTAACCGCTGAGAAACGACAACACACCCATCTTCATCGAATAGATCATTCAATGAAAGAGACACAGCCTCATTATATGAACAATGACAAAGATGTAGAAACCGGGGATTGGCATCGACAATATCGCCCTGGGGATTAAAAACCGCGATAGCGTCGTTCGTTGAATTGAAAAACGACTGGTATCGCTGTGCAAAAATCAGGATGGGATCCTGAATTTCCGTATTTGATGTAATCTGGCCAGGTGTGCCAACTGGATCATCTTGCATAAATCAATTCCTTCCCCCCACAATAAATGACGACTTTTCTGACTCATTGCATTTGATCACGAGGCTCTACTTTAAAATGGTTTATCCTGTTTCCCAAAAATGTGTTTTGCCAAAGTTCAGTCATGTTAAACAGACTGTATCATGCCCCAGATTGACAAGTCAACACATTGAAGAAGTGAAAACGATTGTTGATCAATCTTCAATCACAGGAGACACATGCTTCTTGCTTGAAAAACTCTTTCAGTTTTGGAATCTTTATTGGCTTGGTCATGACAGAATATCGACCCGATTTCTCAGGGTAGGCATGGGCTGAGAGGATGACCACTTTCAGGTATGGATATAAAATTGACAGTTGATCAGCCAGCCAAAAACCATCAAGACCGGGCATTCGGGCATCAACGACAACACCTTTGATTCGATCATCGTTCTGAGAATGCTTTCTTAACAACGCAAGCGCTTCCATGACTCCGCTCGCCTCAAAACACAGATATCCTTCATCTTCCAATCCGATTGACAAAGAGCGGCGAAAACTGGCATCATCATCCACAATTAAAATCTGCATCATCTTTAGTCCTCCTGCCAAACCAATCCCTCTCTTCCTTCAATTCACAGCTTGAAACATGTTCCTTTTACAGTTCCTGTAACGGTTAACTTGTTACTGACTTTTAAGTGTATCACACAGCATCATCGATATGGTTTCCACAAGATCACCCAATCTAAACGGCTTGCGAAGAAACGAACAGTGTTCCATCCCATCGGGACAATCGTACGCCGACATGACCAAAACAGGAATCTGGGGATATCGTTTGTTCAGATCACGCACAAACTCGTGCCCGGTCATCCCGGGCATTCGAATATCGGTGATAAGCAAATCAGGTAACTGTCGATCGGCCAGATGAGTATGCAGATAAGACAACGCTTGGGGGGCATTCTCAAATTCAGTCACAGAATACCCCTCAAGCTCCAACTGGATCACCAATGATCTCCGGAAGTTCTGGTCGTCATCCACAAGTACAATATGTTCTCGCAATTAAATTCTCCCGGTCAATCAGCGTTGGTGTTCAACCATATTTCAATTACTGTGCCAATCTGTCAACACATGAGGAAAACAGACAGGACATGCAATAAGTACTTGATTTTAAAAGATTTGTTTTTTAGGAGGCTAAAAATATAAGGGTGGATGCCGGACAATCATACGTATATGTGTTCAATCATCGACATGTCTGGTGTCAAGCTTTTAACTCTTCTCTGGACGCTTCATTATCGCCATATTTCCGGAGTAAACGACCACCCGCAAAGCAGGCACGCCAGTGCTGACCAGCTTAGGATCGAGTCCCGAAGTTTCGGGGTGAAGATCAATCAATGATCAGAACAGATACAATCGTCATATTGCTCTGTCAAACCAACCATTGCCCATTATATGGAATGAAGATGTCCATCAGCTTGAAAGAAAGGTGGGAATACTGTATTGGCTCGGATGATTTGACCGAAAAATATGACCGTTCTCAAAAAATGGAACGGTTATTCGGAGTCATTCAGGTGATACGTTTTCAGTCTGGAGATGAGCGTCGTCCGTGAGATGTTCAGAATCTCCGCAGCCTTCTTTTTATTACCCTCTGTTCGCTGGAGCGTCGAGAGGATGTACCGTCTTTCCACTTCACCCAATGGCAAATTATCTTCGATGTGGAACGCGTTCTTATTGTAATTGGATTGGCGGAATTTCAAGGGAAGATCGCCAAGTTTAATCTCATCGGTCCGCGAAACAATCACCGCATGCTCAATGGTGTTTTCAAGTTCTCTGATATTGCCCGGCCACGCATACTGCATGAATCGATCGTACACTTTGGGATGCAACCGCTTCACCGGTTTGTCAATCCGTTTGGCGAATAACTCCAGAAATCGTTGACTCAGCACAGTGATATCTTCTCTGCGTGCGCGCAGCGGGGGAATATCGATGACAGCAACCGAGAGACGATAATAAAGATCTTCCCGAAACTTCTCACTTTCAATGTCTTTGGTCAGGTCGCGATTTGTGGCTGCTATGATGCGCACATCGCTCTCCCGTTCTTCGACCTCGCCAATCCGGCGAAACCGTCCGTTATCCAAAAAGCGGAGCAGCCGAACCTGAAGCGCCTGTGGCGCTTCGCCGATCTCGTCCAATAAAAGCGTTCCGCTGTTGGCCTCTTCAATCAGCCCCCGTTTTGTCTGCACAGCTCCGGTAAACGCTCCCTTGCAGTGACCGAACAGTTCACTGTCCAGCAATGTCTCAGAAAAAGCGCCGCAATTGACAGGCACAAAAGGCATCCCCTCGCGTGGGCTGAGATGGTGCACGGCCATGGCGATCAGTTCTTTCCCCACACCGCTCTCGCCTTGAATCAGAACCGGTGCCGATGCGTTGGCTAACAGGGCTACCTGCTGCATTACATCGGCCATAGCCGGGCTGGTCGCCACAATATCATCGGCGGGGTAGCATTCAGCCAACACGGCCTTGAGATGCTTGACAGTGCGTTTTAAACCCATCTGTTTGGTGAGTTTCTGCAAAACCAGCTCGAGATGGTCCATCGAAAAAGGCTTGACAACAAAATCGTATGCGCCGATCCGCATGGCTTCGACTGCTTTGGCAATGGTGCCGTGGGCGCTCATGATCAGCAACTCGGTAGAGGGACTGATCTCTTTGGTTTTGCGGAGAAGATCCACTCCGTCCATTTCATCCATGACCAAATCTGTGATGATGATATCGTACACATCCTTGGTGATGAGATTGATGGCCTCTTCAGCGCTGCTGGCCTCGGTTGCGCTGTGCCCCCACTCTTCAACGGCAATGCTGAGACTTCGCCGTATATTTTTTTCGTCATCCACAATCAGGATCTGTGCCATCATCTTTCCTCTCAAATGGAATTTCGACAGAGACGGTCGTCCCTTTTCCCTCTTCGCTTTTGATCTGAATTCGGCCGCCATGCGATTCGACGATCTGTTTCACGATGTGCATACCCAGCCCCATGCCACGCGCCTTGGTGGAGAAGTAGGGCTCAAAGACGTGTTGCAAATGATCCTGCGAAATCCCGGAACCATGATCAACAATCTGAAGAAGCGCGCGCTGCTTGTCACCTTTCCCCCGACACCGCACATGGACCGTGACGACGCCATCCTCTTTAACCGCCTGAAGTCCGTTTTTAATCAAATTCAGAACGACCTGTTCGATGGCGTCAGCGTCAATCAAAACATATGGCCTGTTCTTCGAGAAACGCGTCTCGATGGTGCGCCCCCACATCAACTCAAAATCCTGATTCAAGACGATGATGGCTTTCCTCACAACGTCCGTAAGGTCGCAGCGCTCAAATTGTAATTGTCTCGGCCTCGAGAATTCACGCAATTGATCAACAGACCTGTGCAACCGTTCTGTCTCCCAGCCGATAATATCCATCAGTTCTTTCATTTTACCTTCAAGGTGCACCCGTGCCTGGAGCACTTGCACCGAATTGGATATGGCTGCAAGGGGATTGCCGATTTCGTGAACCACATTGCCGGCCATTGCGCCCAAACCAGCCAATTTCTCAGATTGGACCAGTTTATCCTGGGTCTCTTTCAACTTCTCAAGCGTTTGGTGTGTCTCTTCGTACAATCGGGCGTTGGTCACGGCCAGACCGACATGGCTGCCAATGCTCGAAAAGAATTCATACCGGATATCGTCCGGAGAATACCACGTGTTTCCGAAGAGGACCATTGAACCCACGACACGGTAACCCACCTTAATCGGAACCACCAGACAGGTCATGGATGTCCCGTCGTTGCCTGCAGGAGACCCATGGTCATCCGGTTCCTGACCTGACAGGATGGTTTCAATGGCATAATTTTGAGGATTCCCCCTGAGTAAAAGACGCCGGAAAAACGAGCTCTTGTCTGTGTGCAAATGGCGCAATCGCTGAAGGATGTCTTGTGATACGCCTTTGTAGACTTCGATCTCTGGAGCATCCCGCTTTTCATCGAATAGAAAGACAACGCCCGTCGAAAATTCACCAAACCGGATCACCTGTTTGAGCGCCTTGTGCATAATGGCGTTCAGCTCCAGAGATCCGCTGACAACCCGGGCGATGGCGTTGAGCGAACTCAACTGGGCGTTCCGTTCTTGCAGGATGATTTCCATCTCCTTCATTCGGGTGATGTCAGAAAAGGTTGTGAATACAGAGCCTGGTTTCTTTTTCTCTTCGAGGAAGACCGGTGTCGCACTCACCAGCAGCCACTTTCTCTTCTGTTCAGGCGTCAGAATGCCCAGCACCACATTTGAGATGGATTTCCCGTTTTGCAGCGAGATCACAACCGGATGCTCCTCGGGCGGAAAAGGAGAGCCGTCCTCCCGAATCGTATCCAGACGAGGATCCATCGGCGACTGGCGGCGCAGCTGACTGAGACGCATGCCCAAAATGGCCTGCGCCGCCGGATTGGCGTCAATCACCTCCCGCTCGCTATTGTAATACAAAACGCCCTGATCCATGGTCTGGAACAAACCGCGGTACCGTTTCTCAGAGATTCGAAGCGCTTCTTCCGCCCGTTTCCAGTTGGTGATTTCAAGAGCAACTTCCACGGCGCCGATGATCTGACCTTCATCGTCATGGACAGGATATCCCCGCACAAACCAGACCCGGCCGTCCTCACCAGTAATCTCGGATTCGTGTGTCTGGCCGTCATTGATCGCCCTCTGAACAGGACAGTCTTCACAGACCATTCCACGTTGATGCCAGATGGCGTCACACGTTTGCCCAACCAGGGCACTTGCCGGCTGCCCGATGGTTTCTCCGGCCGACCGGTTGGCCCAGACGACATGCAGTTTCGTATCCAGGTACATCAATAGCTCGGAGACACTGCTGAGGATCACCTCTTTCTCCCGTTCGGCCCTTCTCAGATCCTCCTCAGCCTGAATTCGCTGGGTGATGTTCTTGAACACCAGAACCACACCCGCAATATCCCCTCGATCATCACGGATAGGCGCCATGCTTTCATCAATGGGGATGATGCGTCCATCCAGCGATCGGAGCATCACATTCTGTGGGAGATGTATAAGCTGGGCATGACGGAGAATCTGGTCAACCGGACTTGGTACGGGCTTTCCTGTCTTTTGATCGAGAAGCACATAGACGTCTTTCAGCTTTTGAGAGCTGGCCTCTTTCAGGTTCCATCCTGTCAGCTCTTCTGCTTCAGAATTCATAAACGTGACACACCCATTTGTATCCGTCGCAATCACGGCATCGCCAATACTGCGAAGAATGGTTGAAAACCAGGCCTCCCTTTCCCTCAGTTTCCTCTCAATTTGATGCTTGTACAGAGCCATTTCAATGATGCTGTGAAGCTCGCGATCGTCAAACGGTTTGAGAATAAATCCGTAGGGTTCTGTGATCTTGGCTCTCTCAAGGGTCTTGTCATCAGCATAGGCAGTCAGATAAACAACAGGTATATCGTAAGATGAACGGATTCTATCCGCCGTTTCGATACCGGTCAGGTCTCCCTGAATCACAATGTCCATGAGAATCAAATCGGGCCGAGTCTGATCAATGGCAGCCATGGCGTCCTGTCCTGACGACACAACCTGTGTCACGGAATACCCCAGGCTTTCAAGGCTTCTCTTGATGTCTTCGCCAACGATACGTTCGTCTTCAACAACCAGGATTTTTGTTCGCGTTTCCATTGACGGTTCCTTCAGTCTATTGCATGACATCAACGTCAAAGACCGCACAAAATGGATAATCGGAAGGATTTAAAAGAAATATATTACTTAATGAACCGGGAAGCAAGTAAAAGTTCAGAAATGAATACCCCAATCGTAAACCCGTTAAAGACAGACAAGTAGAAGGGATTCAAATTTTACCCGCAGAAAGCAGGATCGAACAAGGTTAAAATGACAAACCATCGACACACATCTGGCGCCTGCAAGAGGAGAAACCGAATCTCGGCGCCGACAGATTGGAGTATGAGCCCAAAAAAAAGGACTGCCTCTCGGCAGTCCCTTGATCTATTGTAGCGGGGGGAGGATTGACAGACATGGCAAAAACACCATGTCTGTCCTGCGAATTGGAACAACTACTGTGAGCGTCCGCCTGCAGGCGGACTAGCGCGGTCGAACCTGCGGAGGTTCTCATCCCCGCTACAAATAAAAAGGCCCACTAACGTGGACCTTTTTATATGTAGCGGGGGGAGGATTCGAACCTCCG
>CAZDVF010000043.1:0-11920 GCA_964508725.1 uncultured bacterium
TTCTCGATCCTAAACTGGACGGCAGATACCTGCCTACTTTAAGCCCCCGGCTCCGGCGGTGGATCGTTTACTCCGGAGAAAGGCTCAATTGTGAAAATCGGTGGATGCATTCCCGAGATTGCTTTGTCGCTTCGCCCCCCAAAAAGACAGAATGACCATCCTCCCGGAGGTTTTAAACCTCGGGAGGATAAGTCATCTCAAACGAGCGACCGAATCACGTCCAGCAATTCCGACAGATCATCCACAGTGGTGTTGGGATTAATGAGTGTGCAGCGGAGAAACTGCTGTCCTCCTAGCATTGTTTGAACCACGTAAAATCGTTCATCCTCTAAAAGTTTTGTCCGTATCTGCTTCTGAAGACCATCCGGATCAGCGCAGTCCGACGGCACATACCGGAAGCAGATGATGTTGCTTTCCGGTTCTGCGGCCAGCTCGAAGTCCGGCGCGTCTTTGATCATGCCCGCGAAGGTTCGGGTCAGGTCGTACGAGCGGGTCACAAAATCAGAAAAGAGCTGCACGCCGTACACGGCGAGAGGGACGTACAGCTTGAGTCCCATCATGGTTTTGGTGCACTCCATGGTGCGGTGGGCGAAGTTATACCACTCGTCGTGCGATTCTTTCTCGAAGAGGTATGACGCTTTCTGCGAAAATGCTTCGTACGAATGGGATCCGTCCCGAAATACAACGGCGGTGGCCAAAGCCGGAATCATGAGCATCTTGTGGGCATCCCATACCATCGAGTCAGCTCGATCCAGTCCATTCAGCAGATGCCGGTATTTGTGAGAGAGAAGCGCTGATGCGCCGTGCGCGCCATCCACATGGAACCAGAGTTGGTGTTCTTGGGCGAAATCCGCGATCATGTTGAAATTGTCGTAGGTTCCTGTGGCGGTTGAACAGGCGTTGCCCACAACGGCGATGACGCGGCGGCCCTGGGTTTCCGCTTCCGCAAATCGTTCCTCAAGTCCCTCTCGCGTCATTTTGAATCGCGCGTCCACCGGCACGTGGCAGACAGCGTCTTCACCCAGGCCCATGACTGCCACGGCGCGTTTGACGCTGTAGTGGCATTGATCTGACACGAGAACACTCACAGGCTGTTCCGATCGGACGCCGCGTGTCCACACATCTCCTTCCGCCAGACATTGCCGCGCGGCCAGGAGGGCCGTCAGGTTGCCCAGGGTGCCGCCGTGAGTGAAGATCCCGTCCGCCTGACTGTCGTATCCGATCAGCCCGGCCATCCACTGGACGAGCCGCTTCTCCATGGCCACGTTGACCGGGCCCATCTCGTATACCGCGGTCCCGTTGTTCAGAAAGGCGCCGACCAGCTCGCACAGCGCGGCAGCGGGCAGGGCTGTGCAGCACTGGTGCCCCACGTACCGGGGATGCTGCAAGTTGTTTGAGTCCGCGAGAACCTGCCTGACAAGATCCAAGAGATCTGATGCCGGACCATCCTGGAAATCGCCCTGCCACCGTTCGAGCATGGCGTCCGGGCTGATGTCCGGCAGGACAACGGGCAGCTCTCGCTTCAATGAAGATTCCAGAAAATCGGCCAGGATGTCGATAATCCGGTGTCCGGTTTGTCTGAAGTGACACGGATCGAAAGTATGTTCGAGGCGTGTTTTTGTCATATGTTGACCGATGTCTTAATCCTTTTTACCTGTGATACTTTTCAGGATATTGCTATCCCCTAAGTTGCGTGCATGGCAGTTCATGTTTCATTGAACGAGCTTGTGTTTAAGCCGCCGGATAGCGAGATATCCTATGACTGTTGTAAACAGCGCCACGTATCCCAAATCGAGTAAAACGGTTCGACTCCATCCATACAAGCAGCATGCTCTGACCAGCCTGACCACGTGGGTGAGGGGTAGCATTTCGGCGAAGATTTGCATGAAACGGGGCAGTCTGTCAAGTGTAAAGACCACGCCTGAAAAGAAGAACATGGGAGAAATGAGCCCTGTAAAGTAGAAATTGAACTGGTTGATGTCCGATACGAATGAAGTGATGAGCAAGGAAAACGTTGCGAACATCATTCCGGTCAGGAGACCGATCAAGGGCGTGACGGTGAAAAGGATGGGTGAGAGGATGCCGAATAAAGTGATCACTGTCAAAACAGCCGTGGAAAAGAAAAAGCCTTTGGATCCAGCCCAGAGGATTTCACCGATCAGCAGATCTGACGCTGTCATGGGCGCTGCGAGCATGCCGTAATAGGTCTTGTCGAATTCCATCCGGATAAAGGTGCCGTATGAGCATTCGAAAGCGGCGGTCCACATGGCGGCGGTAACCAGCAGACCTGACGCCAGAAACTGAATGTAAGGAACACCGTCCATCTCTGTGATATACTTGCCCAGTCCCAGACCGATGGCGGAAAGGAAGATGAGCGGCTCAAGAAACGGCGGGAATCCGTTGGGTATAAGGTTTTTGGTGTAGACCCGGAAATGCCGATACCACACGCCAAAAATACGTCTGAAGAAGGGGGGGTGTCCTGCTGCATTACTGGGTGTCATGAAGCTTCCTCCCGGTCATTTTCAGAAACAGGTCCTCCAGATTTGATTGTCTGAGAAAATAGGATCCCGGCGGCATGGTGTCAGCCAGACCTTTGAGGTGTCCCAGATCATCCGAGTAAAGCAACGAGACGTCGCGGGATGCATCGGGCCGGACGCCCTCATGCTCCACCAGGTCGATTTTGGAAGGAAGCGCACTCTGGTCCATGACTTCGAGGACGTAGTCTTCCATCTCGTCTTTGAGCAATGTCTGGGGATTCCCCTCCATCAGCTTTCGTCCTTCATGCAAGATCAGGATGGTGTCGGCGAGCTGAAAGGCTTCTTCCATGTAATGTGTGGTCAGGAGGATCGTAGTCCCGTCCTTTTTGAGATGGCGAATATTATTCCAGATCAGGTGCCGGACCTGGGGATCGAGACCTGTGGTCGGTTCATCCAGAATCAGCAAGCGGGGCTGGTTCAGCAGCGCCCGGACGATGAGCAGTCGGCGCTTCATGCCACCTGAGAGGGTCTTGACCTTGGCGCGGGCCTTGTCCGACAGCTCCATGAAATCGAGCAATTGATGGATGCGCCGGTCCGCCTCTTTTTTGGGGATGTTGTAGAATTTTGCGTACACGTCCAGGTTTTGTTTCACGTTCAGCTGGGCGTCGATGTTGTTCTCCTGCGGCACAATGCCCGAGAGGGATTTAATATCCAGCTCGCGGATCGCAGGGTCAAAACCAAAGACGCTGATTCGACTGTCTGGATGCGGGTCTCTGCGGCAGGCGCCGTAGAGCATGCGCATCATGGTTGATTTGCCTGCGCCGTTGGGCCCCAGAAGGGCGAAGCAAGCGGCTTCCTTCGCCTGAAAACTGAGGCCGTCCAAAGCTGTCAGTTTGCCGAAGGTTTTCCAGATGTTGGTCACTTCAATGCCGTTTGTGGTCATGATTCCAATCCGCTACTGATTGTCTCTATCCGTTGTATTCGAAAAGTATACGGATTTTCCGCCTGATTTCCAAGACGAAATGACGCGGATTACAGAGCGGATTGGAGTGGATTCCGCACGCACAGTTGAGATGACAGGTCCGTCGTCGTGGGATGTCCCGTTTTGCCTGGATGTTGTAGAGATTGTTTCTTCCCGTTGTCGCGGGACTCGCAAAGACAAGATGATCTCTTTCGAAGATATGACATGCGGCTCACGCTTCGGACATGGATCCATTCGCTGAAATTTGTCCTTGCCTTCCAGTATCTCTTTTCCTATTTTGTTTTGACCCGAATCACACAGTATTCCACAATTCTGAATCGTTTGACAAGGAGGCGCAATGAAATCCATCCGATATGTTGTTACTGTTTTAATCCTTCTGACAAGCACTGTTTCGAGTTTCTCTCAGAGCGATCAGGAGCGTGCATTTCTCAACGTGTTTCATTCCATTTCGAGTCATGATATCCGCGACTACGTGGCCGGGCTTTCATCAGACAAGTATAAGGGACGGCTGACCGGAACTCCAGAATACATGGATGCCGCGCAATGGGTGGCGGATAACTTGAAGGCGTGGGGTGTCAAACCCGGCGGAGACAATGGAACCTATTTCCAGATGTTTGACAAACCCTATGTTGATGTGACAGATTGCGGCTTGTTATCCATTTTCCTTGAGGATAAAAGCGGCGTCAGGATCGAAAAACGGTATGCGTTTCCTGATGATTACTTTCCCGGCACCAATTCAGCCACAGGGAGTGTCACAGCAGAGATTGTGTTTGTGGGTTACGGCATCACTGCGCCCGATCTGAATTTCGATGATTACGCCAAAGTCGATGTCCGCGGAAAGATTGTCATGATCATCCCTGAAATGCCTTTTTCAGGGCCTGATGACGAGAAGGTCAAATGGGTGCCCTACAGCTTGCATCAGCACAAACTGGACAATGCGGCCAAACACGGCGCCGCCGGCGTGATTTATGTGAATCCGATCGCCAATCCCAACACATCGTACAACGAGGGGCTGGTCTACTGCCACGTCAATGACGGCGTTGCCAGGGATATCTTTTTTGGAACAGGGAAGACTTATGCGGCTGTGAAAGAGAAAATCCAGAAATCACTGAAGCCCGCTTCGTTTGCCATTGGTAAAACGGCATCCATCACGACCAGCGGCGTGTACCACCCCGAGGGCCGGGGATGCAACGTAATCGGCCTGATCGAGGGAACCGATCCAGTCCTGAAAAATGAAGTGATCATCGTGGGAGGCCATCTGGACGGTGTGGGGTATCTGGGCGAGGTGCTGCCTGGCGCGCTGGACAACGGTTCGGGTGTTGCTGATATCCTTGCTGCGGCCAAGGCGTTGGCCGCGTCACCCGTCCCGCTGAAACGGACAGTGATGTTCCTCTTCATCGGGGGCGAGGAGTGCAACCTGCTCGGAAGCCGGCACTACACCAAAGAGCCCAAATTTCCCAAAGAGAAGACCGTGGGTTTTTTCAATATTGATATGGCGGGGACCGGATCAGGCCTGTCCGTCGGCGGTGCGGCATCGTATCCCAACATTCTCAAATGTTTTGAGGAGGCCAACAGCAGGTACATCCACCGGCCGTTCAGAGCGTCCAAAGAACGCGGGCCGGGTGTCACGCGGCCGCGGAGCGACAGTGTCATTTTCAAGCGCGCCGGATTTCGAACGCTGGGTTTCGGCACGTTTTATCAGGAAGGGGAGAAACGAATCCGCACCTACTACCACCATCCTCTTGATAATCTAGACACGATTTCACCAGAGATCATGGAGGATGTGGCCAAGCTTATCTTTGTGGGATTGACATCCATGGCCAATGCGGATGTGTTGATCGACTAAGTTCGTAAGGTATTTATCAACAAAAGAAAACCGGTCCCTAAAACGGGGCCGGTTTTCTTTTGGATGCTCAGAAATGTCAAAATTGCGTCCAAAAGAATGTCAAAGTAATTACTCAGTTACGTTCTGCACAGCATCTTTAATGGCTGCTTTGACGAAATTTGAAGAGACTGTCGCTTGTGAGATCGCATCAAAGTCCAAGTTGCCGGAAACGGTGACAGTGTCCGTTATTTTCTGGCGGATGCCGTATCCGGGCGTTGAGAGCACGCGATTAAGCCGGAATTCCTTCAGTTTTCCGCTTGCAACGGTGAAGGAAACTTCCGCAGCTGTCAGCCCCCACACACTGTACCGTCCAGTGTAGGTTTGATCAGTGAGGGAATCCACTTGTAAACGGAAACTTCCAACGAATTGATTGGCTTTGCTACCTGCAACATTCAAGATTCCGACTCCGGTGAGGATTCCAGCGAGAACAATGATCATACTCACGCCGATGATGAGAAAGGGATTCTGTTTCATGAGGCGTCCAAGTTCTGTTTTCGGATGTCCGTGTTCAAATTGTCCTGATCCCGCAAGCGCATCAATTTTCAACTCTCAGCACAGAGATGCATGGCCTCACGTGTCCCCCTGTCTTGCGAATTGATCAAGTAAGAGTTGACCGCCATTTGCTACGTTGTCCGGCCTGTTTTCCTTGAGTAACACAAGAATGGCCTTTCGGGGGATATTGGGGAAAGAGGCGCAAACAACATCTGTTAGTCCCTTGACGAATGATCGTTTCTTTTCGATGTCTTCGATGGGCGGGCCTTCGAATGTGAGGACAGGCATTTTCTTCTCCACTGATTATGATTAAGTCCGTTTTGTACTGACAGGGATCCTGAAGAGACGGACCGTGACCTGTCCTCCTCTTTCATGAAAGTATGATCTTTTCATATAGCCCTGCATCATTCCTGCTTTCTCACAAATGCGTGAACCGAATCCACGGACACTGCCGTAAAGATGCCCAGGCCGCCTTCCACATTGGTGACCGGTTGCTCGAACTCGCTGGATTGGGTTAAAAAGACGACTGCGGATGTGGCCAGGTCCCAAAGCGCGTCATCAGCTGCGTAGAGTTTGATGGTGTAGTCGCCGTAGTAGGGGAAAGCGAACCACGAGATTTCCAGCGACTTGCCGTCTTTGCCCACGGGCAGATCGCGCACCGGAGGAAAGGCGCGGAGCGTATCGCCGTCAAATTGCTTGATTCGTTCCCTGACCAGGTTGTCCATACCGAAGCTGGCCAGTTCGTACGGCGGTTTGGCAATGACGGAGATAATATAAGCGGCTGTGTGCGCTGTGGGAGTCCATGCAAGATTGAAACGGCGGCTCAGTTCTGTATCGGGATAGGGGAAGATGCCGGTGTCCGGATCGCACGAAGTGATATGCACCTGTTCGGGGGCCATGGCTGAGGCGCGCAACGTGCGTCCCAGTGCGTGGACTTCGAGATGATACGTTTTGCCTGGCGTGACTGTCAGAACATTCCGCGGGAGATAATACCCTCCGGGACATGCGAGGTATTCCAGAAGGCGATGACGCAATCCGTCCACAGTCAGCAGAACGGAGTCGGCGGTCACGGCCGCCGTCGCTCTGGTATACGTCGCCGTAATGGGGAGGGAGCGGCTGACGAAGACAGAATCAATTCCCTGGCCGACGACAAGATAGCCGCTGATGATGATTTCTTCCCGAGTCGCCGGAGCGGTGGGACTGGTGCGGCATTGGAACAGGCAGACAGTTCCGATAACCAGAATCATGAAAAGAAGTGTATCCGTTTTTTTCAACACGGATTTTCCCAATATATTAAAACTCCAGCGACACGCCAAATGTAGGAATAATGGGCAGCATACGGATGTCCGTTTCTTCGGGCGGATGTTGCTCCGCATCAATCCGCCTGAACCAGATGTTCCGGCGATTGGTGCAGTTGTAGATTTGCAGATTCAGAGACCATCGCTTGATCAATCCATCTCCGGGTATACTGGAGTATTCTGCGCCCACATCCAGATGATAATAAGGGGGCAGGCGTGAAGCATTCAGTTCTTCACCAATGATGATCCCCATGCTCCGGTCTGGCAATTGGACCTGATAGTGAGCGGCGGGCTGTGTGTAGGCCTGGCCTGTTGCATAGGTCCATCCGGCGTTGACCGTCCAATGATCCGAGAGACGCCAGGTTCCGATGCAGTGCATGATGTGGGTGCGGTCGTATTTTGGGAAGAATGGCCTGCCTTCGTTGAGTTCCGGAAACGTCCGTCGCGAGCGGCCCAGCGAATAGCTGATCCAGCCGCTGAGACGACCGGCCCGTTTTTCGAGGAGCACGTCCATACCCAGGGCATATCCCTTGCCGTGATAGAACAGGCCGGTCCCTCTCGGAGCTTCGTTGGCGTCGGCATTGAACGCATCGAGTCGGGGCAATGTCTTCAGGTAAACTTCGCAATCCAGGTGTGTATTGAAAGGAAGTGCAACTTCCACACCTGTAATGGCGTGGATCGCTGAACCGGGCGGAAAACTGTTGTCGTTCGGGAACCAGAAGTCCATAAACGAGAAATCGGCATTGCCGTACGGAACGATGGTGACATACTGGATGTACCTGCCCGTTGCGGCCTTGAGAGCGATCCGATCGGTCAGATGATACCGCAGGGCCAGGCGCGGTTCCCAATCCAGACGCCATGTTCCGTGAAAGCGGGCTTCATCGAATGAGTTCACATAAGCGATGGGATCGTAGGCGTTGGCGCGGATGCCGATATCCATTTCCATAACAGGCGAGAGTTGCCAGGTGTCGTGTATGTAGACACTGGCCTGCCGGCTCGCGCTTTTCACTTCGAATCGATGCTGGATGTACTGTTGCATGTAGCGTGAGTCCAAATGCTTATAGATGATCCCGATTTTCAGTGCATGACTTTCTCCGATCACGGTCTCCATGTCAGACCGGATGGTCACGTCATCCAGCGCGTTTCGGAAATGAAACTTGTTCAGCGCGTCGTCCTCGTCCAGCGCGACCCTGTACTGACTGTAGGCGATGTGCACGTTGACGAAGAGGGCGGGACCGAAGATGTGCGTCCATTTGCCTGAAACGTTCCGGTTGCCCCATTGAAACGTCATGTCAAATGGAGTGATGGCGTACCGCATCTTGTCGCGGCCCAGATAGGCGGTCAGCGCCAGCTTGTTCCGATGGTTCAGATCCTGATACAACTTGAAATGGGAGTCGTAGAAATAGTAGCCGGGAATCTGTTCCAAATTCTGCCTGGTCTCTCCCTTAGCGAGCCGTTTGGCCGTATTGACCATATAATCGATGTAAGTCCGCCTGCCCGAAAGAAACCATGAGCCCTTGCCGACAGGTCCTTGCAGCAGGGCCTTGGCGCTGATCAGGCTGATGGTTGTCTTTCCCTCGACGCGGTTTTGATTTCCGTTCTTGTTTGTGATATCCAGGACCGATGAAAGGCGGCCGCCGTATTGGGCGGAAAATCCTCCCTTGATGAGGTCGGCCCGCTTGATGGCGTCCACATCGAATGCGCTGAAAATGCCAAACAAGTGGTTGACGCCGTACACTTCGGTGCCGTCCAGCAGAATCAGATTCTGGTCGGGCGTACCGCCGCGGATGAATAAACCGCTGGAAAAATCCGACAATGTCAGCACGCCGGGCAGGGTCTGCAGCATGCGCATCAGGTCGGGTTCGGCCATGGGCAGGACGGTTTTCAGCTTGCGGGGTGTGATGGCGATGTGGCCGGTTTTGATCTCGGTCGTCGTGAGCCTGTCAGCCACAACCTCGACAGCCTCGCCTGACACCGCTTCGGGCTCAAGTGTGATGTTGAGGACATCAGGTTTATCCTTCTGCGGTGTGACTGTAACCGATTGGATTTTATAGCCGATGTACGAGAAGACAATGGTGAAGGCGTTTGAGGGAATCCGGTTGATCTGGAAAAATCCGCCTTGATTGGTTGTTGAGCCAAGAGAGGTTCCTCGAATAGTGACATTGACGCCGATGAGGGTTTCACCGTTGGATGCGTCTCGGACAAATCCGCTGATGGATTGATCGCCAGTGTCGGGATATCCGTCGAAACAGGGTATAAGCAACAAAAAGATTGTTAGGATGCTGGCGGCTCTCAGTTTGAGGATGTGGGTCCGATCCATTGTTTTCATGTCAATCCGCAGTATCGGCAGGCGCATCCGCCGCGACGAAAGTTATGTCCGGCATCCCGTTGCCTTCCATGTCAGTCACACGAAAGTAGAAACCCCACTCGGCAACCCGGTTGCAGACTTTGATCAGGATGCGGTTTGATCCCGGTTTCAGAATGACTGGAATGATGTCGTCGTCGGGAATGGCTCCTCGAATCTGATTGAACCGCCAGACCTCTTTGTCGTTCAGCCACACTTTGACGGCCTCATTGGTTCCCACACGCAGATGCACTTGTCGTTCGCCCGGGGACTGGATGTCAATCAGTCCGTACGCCACAGACCAGTCGGACGGGGGTGTCGCCTCGGCCAGGTTGATGAATCCGTCAAGCATGGTGTCTTCGGTGTGACGCCATCGAACAGGTCCGTTTTTCCCTTTTGCATCCCGGTCGAGGCGTATCCGCTTTTCCGGTTCGAATCGGGTATGAAATCCGCCTTGGTTATCAAAGGGGCCGATGACCATCCACTTCTTTTCTTCCGGAACGCCGGTTAGAGTCAGTTGTTCACGAGCGCTTTCGGCATCCCCTTGCTTGCAATAGAGATTGCTGAGCAAGAGTCGGAGACCGACTTCCAGGCTTTTCACGTTGAGGGTTACGGCCTGGTTGATGATCTCCAGATATGTTTCAATTCCTTCGGCTTCATTTCCATAAAAGATGCGGGTAAACTGATTATAGTAACGCCAAAGGCCGGCATAGTTGAGGTTCTGCATCTCGCTGAAATATTGGACGCTGTTCAGCGGATCGACATCCTGCCAAAGGGATTCGATGCGCTCTAATTGTCCCGATTTGGCATAGAGTATTGAAAGGAAGAAATGCAAGCGGATGAGAAATGCCTGATTGTCAGATTGCTGTCTCAGATCTTCCAACAAACGGATGGTTTTTTCGGTTTCAATATCGTTCCACAGCGAGAAATTGACGAGCAGAGGGTAGTAGATTTGGTTTTTAAGCAGGTCATTCTCCATGGCAGCCAGGATGGTGTTGTACTGATCTGTCAGCAGGCCATTCGCCTGAGCTGTCTGTCCCAGTGATCTGTAAATTTGTGTCATCTCGACAGGGCATGTTAACTGGAAGGCGTTGATGTCGAGCGATTTTTGAAAATAGGTTAAAGCAGCTTCTTCGTCACCCAGCCGGTGATGCAGCCGCGCCATGCTGGCGAAAGCAGTTGCTTTGAGGTTGCCTTCTTCCAGGATTGTTTGATATTTGTCCAGCGCTTCAAGGGCTTTCCGGTATTCTCCACGATCGGTGTAAACGTTGGCCAGATGGTCCAGCGAAGTATAAAAGTTGGCGTTACGATCGAGCGCTTCCTGAAACTTTTTTTCCGCCTTCTTGTACTCGCCCATGATGAGGTAGACTTCCCCCATGCTGTCATAAGGATTGGGTTCGTCGGCGGTGATCTTCCGGTATTTGTCCAACGTCGCAATGCCGGTGTCAAAGCGACCCTGATGCGCATACGAGTACCCAAGCTGGTTCAGCGTCAGCTTGTCATCCGGTTTGAGTTTGAGGACGTTCTCGTAACAGGCAATGGCCTTGTCAAAGCTGCCCAGATTGTAGTAGAGATTGCCCAATGTGTAATGGGCTTCAGGGTTATCCGGAACGCTTTCGACCCACTGTTCGAGAATGGAGATAATAGCTGGCACGTCGTTGTTCAAACTGGCTTCGATGAAGTCAATCCGGTAACTTTCTTCAGTGTTCGCGTATTCGCGAAGTGAGCGAACACGCGACAGCATTTTAAAGCTTTCCTGCATTCGTCCGGTTTGCGCATACATTTGGAGCAGCTGGAAATGGGCCATGAAGAATGTGGAGTCGAGCGCAGCGGCCCGTTCGAAATGGGGAATTGCATCAGCCCAGAGAAGCTTGTTCGTCAGGTCCTGACCAATGGTGTACTGACGCCAGGCCTCCAGAGAGCTGGTTGAAAGTTCAGCGATACCTTGTGCGGGATGTGAGGTGTCGAAGGAGAGTTGCAGGTCGGTTTTGATCCGCTGGGTCAGGTTGTCAACCATGCCGAAGATGCTGTCAAGACCAGGTCCTTCTACACTCTCCTCCCGAATAATTTGACCCTGGTTGGGATCATGTACACGGATATCGATCCGAAGAGAGTCGCCGTTCTTCGTAATCTTACCAGTGAGGACCGCCTCTGCGTTTGCTTCACGGGCGACCACGGCAGCCATGTCCATGTCAACAGCGTCGGGTGTTTCAGGGGCGCCCAGGCGGTCCATGATCTCATAAAGCCTGTCTGTGCTGAGTACGGAGATGGACTGGGACTGGGAGAGCGCCCGGATAAACATCTCCGTCAAACCCTTCTGGAGCCATTCCAGATTTTGGTCGCCGGTCTGGTTATCGAAAAACATGACAGCCACAGCGCGACGCAGTGCCGGTTCCAGATGAATGGTCGTGGTCAACTGGTCATCTGTCCGAGTGACGGTGG
>CAZDVF010000044.1:0-11885 GCA_964508725.1 uncultured bacterium
CGGTCCTCTTCAACCTCTCGTTCGCCCTTCTCCTGATCGCCCTTGCCCGGCCCCAGGTGGGTACCAGGCTCGAGATGGTCAAAAGGAGCGGCCAGGACATCGTCATAGCATTGGATACCTCGCTGTCCATGGCGGCCGAGGATGTCAAGCCCAACAGACTGGCCGTTGCCAAGGCCGGCATCGCCTCGTTCATCGACCGCCTGCAGGGGGACCGCATCGGGATACTGGCCTTCGCCGGCGTCCCGTTCGTCCAGTGCCCCCTCACCCTCGACTACGGGGCGGCCAAGATGTTCCTGGACATAATCGGCACCGACTTGATCCCTGTGCCGGGGACGGCCATCGGCGACGCCATCAGGAAGGCGCTGACGATGTACGTTGCCGGGGAGAGAAAGTACAAGGTGATGATACTGGTCACCGACGGGGAGGATCATGGTACCGACCCGGTGGAGGCGGCCAAGCAAGCCGCCGAGGAGGGCGTGGTAATCTACACCGTGGGCATCGGCAGCCCGGAGGGAAGCCCCATAGCCATCTACGACAAAACCGGCAGGCGGACCTACAAGACCGACCGCAACCGGCAGACCGTCTTAAGCCGGCTGGACGAGAAAACCCTGGAAAAGATCGCCCTCCTGACCAACGGCAAGTATTACCGGGCCACCCCGGGAGGGGAGGAATTCCAGAGTATCTACGACGAGATATCCGGCATGGAGAAAAAAGAGCTCCAGAGCCGGCGCTTCGCCCAGTTCGAGGACCGGTTCCAGTACCCGCTGGCTCTGGCACTCCTGGGCCTGTTGACCGAGGCGTTGATGAGCACCAAGAAAAGGAAAAAACAAGCGGCGGTTTAATCGCGTCATGAATAACAAATGAACGGTTCAGCAATTAAAATCCTCCCGGTGTCCATCGTGGCCCTGGTCCTGGTTTCAAGCACGGCATCGGCGTGCTCAATGCGCCGGGAACCATCGACGCCGATTACCGAGGCGTGATTGGTGTTATCCTTTTCAATTTCAGCGCAGAGCCTTTTTTTGTGTATCGCGGCGACCGAATCGCCCAGCTTGTGATCAGCAAGGTCGAGCGCGCCCAATTCCGCCAGGTTGATGTTTTGAGTTCAAGCCAGCGTCAAGACGGCGGATTCGGCTCCACTGGACGTTAAACGTAAAATCCATTTCCAAATTCTTCCCATATCGCATCAATCCTTCTATCCATCAAGATCGATTTTTTTCCTAAAACTTTTTCCTTGTCCGATCCGTCTTATATGTAAATCACAACAAATAGGCTCATAGGAGGAGGTTATGTCATTCCATTTTCATGTGTCACGAACACAGACTGTCGCTGCAGTTTTTGTGCTTGTCCTGCTGGTGACAGGAATGACCGCCTTGGCGGTCGAAAAACGGGAGAGACGCGGGTATCTGGGTGTTTCGATCGAACGCATATCCAGCGACGAGAAAAAGGAGATGGGACTTTCGCATGGTGTGCGGGTGTTCGATGTCATGAAGGGTAGCCCGGCCGAAGAAGCTGGCATTCTGGAAGATGATATCATCCAGTTTTTTGGGGACGCAAAAATTAATACGACTGAAAACCTGGTTGATGCTGTTCGGGCGACAAAGCCGGAATCGCAGGTCAATATTGTTCTCATGCGAGACGGACAGAAAAAAGAGGTCTCCGTCACTGTTGGTAAAACCAGCCGGTCGTTCTACACATTAAAATCGCCCTCGGAACATCGTATTCGCATTGTCGGTTTTGGCGGCGCTTATCTCGGCGTCCAGTTACAGGATTTGAACACGGACCTTGCCGCTTATTTTGGTGTTGATGCGGATCAAGGGATTCTTGTCCTCGATGTGACAGATGAATCACCCGCAGAGAAGGCCGGATTGAAATCGGGCGATGTTATTGTTGAGGTTGATGACGACCCTGTCAGCGATGCCCAGGATATCAAAGAGATTCTCAAAGATTTTGAAGAGGGGGATGAGATCAACGTGGTCGTTGTCCGCCAGAAAAAACGCCAGACATTCAAAGTCACGCTGGAAGAACTTGAACACGGGCCTGCCTTTCATATCTTCGAGGACAGGATGGGGGGACGGAGTCGGCGCCGGGATATTTGGGTGCCCGATCTTGAAGAGATCGATGAAGACATTCATCTCGAGATTGAAGAATTAGAAGATGCAGATTTCGATCATGAAAAGCTTGAACACATCGAGTTCCGTATGCAGGAGATGGAAGAGCGGATGCGTGATCGGATGGACGCTGTTTCCAAACGGACCAGGAAGATCATCATCTAATGGTCCACACGACATCGTGCTTTTCTGATTCACCGCCAGTCTGGATTTTACGGGCTGGCGGTTTGCTTTACCCGCCAAAGAAATGCTTGACACTCTGCCTTCTTGTGTGTAGTTTATGCCAATGAAAACGCGTCTTATCCAATTCAATTATTTGGATTCCTCTCGGCCATGCGCGCTCAACCTTTGAAGGTCATTTCAGCCAGCCGTCGCGTGGATCTGGCAGGTTTTTACCCCCAGCGTTTGATCGAAACGCTGAGCAGACGCTGCCAGCCTGAGCGCGTGCATTCCTTGGTCTTGTGGACGAAAAATCCCCGGAATCTTCTGGAGCATCACGAACTCAGACAGACGTTGGAGCGTTACGACCACTTGTTCCTTCATTTGACTGTGACAGGCATGGGCGGATCCTATCTTGAGTCGGGGATCCCATCCACGGACAAGGTTATAAAATGGCTGCCAGGACTGATCGAACTTGTGGGAGATCCCCGCAGGCTGCGGGTCCGGTTCGATCCCATTGTCCATCTTCGGATGCCTGATGGCTCCTCCTATACAAATTTGAATCTCTTCCATAAGATAGCAGGTTCTGCGGCTGCGGTCGGGATTAGTCGCATCACCATCAGCTGGATGGAAGCGTACGACAAGGTTGTCCGTCGGCTGGCAAAGTACAGCATCACACCGATTCCGGTTTCAGATGAACAGCGGGAGCGTGAGCGTGATCTGATTTTCCGGCAAGCAGAGTCCGTTGGCGTCGGCATCCTTGGGTGCTGCGTCGAGGGACTTCCCGTTTCTCGTTGCATTGATGGCAATTTGCTGACGACCCTGCATCCTGACAGGCTGCCCGCGCCGCTCAAGAAAGCCGGCGGCCAGCGTCCGCGGTGCGGCTGCACAGCGAGTTGGGATATCGGCTGGTATATTCCATGCCCAGGCAAGTGCCTCTACTGTTACGCACGGCCGGTGGAGCCTTCCACATTGACAGGGGCCAAACCCTCCTCGGATTAACAGGGAGTCAATCCCATGACAAATATTGAAATCAAGACGCGGTTCAGTGCGTTTTCACATGCCAGAGAAGTCCTCAGCCTACTCGGCGGACACTGTCAGGGCTTCGAGAAGCAGACAGACACCTACTATCAGGTGGATAGCGGTCGGCTCAAAATTCGGGAGCGGGCAAGCGCAGGAGTCGAGTTGATTCAATATGTCCGGGACGACGTGGCTGGGTCGCGCCCCAGTCACTATGAGGTGGTCCCCGTCAAACAACCGGACCGCGTCAAGACGAAGCTGGCGCGTGAGCATGGCGTCCGCATTGTGGTGAAAAAGGAGCGGGAAGTCTGGATTCTGGACAATGTGCGCCTCCACCTCGATCAGGTGGAGGGACTGGGATCGTTTCTGGAAATTGAGGCTGTGTTATCGGATAGCGTATCCGAAGCAAAGGGAAAGGAACAGGTCCACAACCTGATGACCGCGCTGGGAATTGATACGAAGGATTTGGTGCCGCAGTCGTATTGCGATTTGCTTCAGTGATTCGGAGAAAAATTCATATAGAGGTTTGGAGACTCCAAGTGTATGATGATTGATCTTCAAACCACTAGCTCAGCTAGTGGTTCTCGATTCGCTTACGTTCCAATGCTGAACATAGATACGATACAAACTATACGATTGTTTTCATTCTTCGTTCCAACATTTTACGTCGGATCAAAGAATGATCGTTTGATCTTATTTTTGTTGTGTTTTTATTCTGCAGAGGATTAATCATTTGGCTCTCGTTTCAACGCTCTGCGTTGGAATGAGAGTGTTAACTTTTACTGATCCAACGCGGAGCGCAGGATCGAGAAGATATCACGACAGTTTCGGATCTCATCCACCGCTTGGCCATTGCGCAGCCACAGGCATGCGTCGGCCTGATCCGAAAGCCTTGGACGAGACTTTGAGACACGGAGCGGCTTGCTTCCGTTTGTATTCAGATTTTGCCAACGTATCCAGAATCCACTGAACTGTTTCCGCATCCCCAAACTGCCCAACCAGTTCTTCTTGAGATTTTCCCTCGATTAGCAGAGCATGGAGGATTGCATCCAGCACATCATAGGGTGGAAGCATATCCTGATCCGTCTGGCCCTGTTTAAGTTCCGCAGAGGGGGCTTTATCGATGATCCGCCGGGGAATCTTGTCCTTCTCACGGTTGATATCTTCCGCCAGGGCGTAGACCTGTGTCTTGAGCACGTCGCCCAGGGGCGCGAGTCCGCCCACCATATCACCGTAGAGCGTGCAGTATCCTGCTGCCAGTTCGCTCTTGTTGCCGGGGCAGAGGGTGAGGTGTCCGAACTTGTTCGACAGCGCCATGAGGATATTGGCCCGGATCCGCGCCTGGATATTCTCCTCGGTTTCGTCCTCTTTGCGTCCTTCAAAATGCTCCGATAACGTGCCCACAGTCGCACGATAGATTTCCGAAATCGGAATGACTTTGAATATCACGCCGAGGCGATCAGCCAGGACCCGCGCGTCAGTCACACTTTCCTCAGACGAGATGTGGGAAGGCATGGATACGGCGAGCACGTTTTCCGGGCCCACAGCCTCAGCAGCAAGGCAGCAGGTGACGGCTGAATCAATTCCTCCCGAGAGTCCCAGAACAACCCTCTGGAATCCACATTTTTTCATATAATCCCGAATGCCCAGCACCAGCGCATCGTGCAAGGCGGCGATATCGTCCGATTTCATAAAATTGACAGGATCCGGAGGATCAGCCAGGTCGATGGTCCTGGTTGCTTCAGAAAAAGCCGGCAGCTGCGCAAGCAGGTTTCCCTGTGCATCGAAGGCCATGCTCACACCGCCCGAGATGATTTCATCGTTGCTTCCCGCCTGATTGACATGGATGAATGGCACGGCGTATCTCTGACTCCACGTTCGAAACAAGTTATACCGAAGCAGATCCTTGCCAACAACAAACGGGACAGCCGACAGATTGATGAGCAATGTGGCGTCCTGTTCCATCAAATCGGCCACAGGATTTTTGGGATAGACACATCCAGGAACCAGGTCCGGATTGTTCCAGGCATCCTCGCAGATTGTGATGCCCAGTCTCTCTCCACGAAACGGGAATATGACAACACTGTCCGCCGGCGCAAAGTAGCGTGCCTCGTCAAAAATATCGTAGGTTGGGAGCAGTGTTTTTCTCTGACAAAATAGAATCGATCCGTTCTCGATCAACACAGCGGCGTTACAGAGTGGTTTTCCCACAGTTTGATGCGTGCGTTCCACAATGCCGCAGAGGATGCCCGTCCCGGGATGCTGACGCGAGAGCTCGCAAACAGCATCCAGGGCAGCCGTTTGTTTTGCCAAAAAATCGTGATTGTTGAGCAGATCCCGGGGACCGTAGCCGGACAGGGTCAATTCCGGAAAGACGATCAGGTCCGCTTTATCGCGAGAGGCATGATCGATCGCTGTTTCGATCCGCTTGAAATTTTCCTCAAAATCACCGATTGTCGGATTTGTCTGAGCCAGAGTGACTTTCATCTGTCAAAATCCTTCATGTTTCCATTCTCAAACGTTGAAATATAACGTATCCAATTCGCAAATGCAAGGCCATCCAGAAAGGGCCTGTATCGGTAAAGAGCTGGAGGCCCGTCTTGACATATCGAATTGTTCCCAATGCATATCCGCATCTGAAGGAAAAAGGTGCCATTGAATTTACCGGCAAATATTGCCGAAACAGGTCTGAGATTCACAATTTACATAAATCGTAATTCCATGAAAATCAACTAGATGAAACTCTATCCACAAACATGGTATGGGCTTTGCTTGGAAGGGAGTGTAAATAACCAACGAGCTTGGAGAGGGTATGATGCAGCGTCAGGTGTATGTGAAGCAGAAGCGATGGGTGCTTGGTGGAATCGTTAGTTTGATGATGATTCTTCCGGCGGTCCTGTCGGCGTCTTCTGTTCTCGTGAGCTGGAACCCGAATTCAGAATCGGATTTAGCGGGATATCGCATCCACTACGGCACCGGTTCGCGTTCGTATACAGTGATGATCGATGTCGGGGACACAACACAGTACGAGATTGATGGACTGGATGTCGGCGCGACATATTATTTCAGTGTGACAGCGTACGATGAGAGCTGGAATGAGAGCGTTTATTCGGAAGAACTATCTGTTACGATACAAGATGTTGAAGCGCCGACTTTGACCACTGTAGAATGTCTTGAGGCTGATCTGGTCCGCGTGATTTTCAGTGAATTGGTGGATGAAACGTCGGCTGAGATAGTCAGTAACTATCAAATCAACGGCGTCGTTGTTCAGGGGGCCCAACTGCAGACAGACGGTAAAACCATTTTACTGCAAACCACCCTGCACGCCAATGGAAGTTACACACTGACTGTCAATAATATTTATGACAGAGCGACTCCGCCGAACACAATCACTTCCAATAGCACAAAAACCTATTCATGGAACGGTAACGACGAAACGGCTCCTTCAGTCAGCGAGATTGTGCTCTACCGACCCGATTTTCTGGTCATCACATTCAGCGAGCCTGTGGATCAGACCACGGCGAGAGAAATCGGAAACTACACGATCAGTCCTGCAGTAACGATCCAGCAGATTGAGGTCACTGATCAGTTGACACGCGTTTATCTGACGACAGCGCCTCACACCCCAGGTCAAAGTTATACTCTTTCACTTACAAATATTCGGGATGGCGCCAGTCCACCCAATGTGATTCCGACCGGAACACAGGTTTCCTATCAATGCATTTCAGAGGACAGTGATCCACCGATTTTGCTGGCGGTTCGGCTGCAAAGCCCCACAGAGCTGGATCTCGAATTCAGTGAAGCTCTGGATCCGGCGACATCTCAAGATGAGTCGAATTATTCAATTTCTCCATCTGTCTCGGTGAACAACGCGTCCCTCAGCGCAAGTAAAAAAATCGTGACTCTGACCACGGCGGCCCATTCGGGCGGTAATTATACCATTACCGTATCGGGTGTGGGTGATGACGCGATTTCATCCAACATCATCCAGACGACGCAAAAGACGTACGTTTATACACCGCCGGATGTCACGCCGCCTACGATGGTGTCAGCTGCTCTTGCCAGCGACAACCTTCTGCAAGTCACGTTCAGTGAAGAACTGGAAGAGGCTAGCGCCGAGGATGTGAGTCACTACACCATTACACCTTCTGTGGCCATTCATAGCGCCAGTCTGCACGTATCAGGGAAGGTGATTTTATTACAGACAGACGCCCATCCCGGCGGGAATTATCGTGTGACTGTGAGTGGCATACGCGACCGGGCTGTCAATCCCAATACTGTCGCATCCAATTCGTATGTTGAATACGCCTGGAGTACGCCGGATGTAATTCCCCCCGTTCTTCTCAGCGCCGAGCTGCATGGAGATGATGTGGTTGAATTGACATTCAGTGAGTCTCTGGACCGCTCCAGCGCAGAGAATGTTGCACATTACACGATTACACCTGCACGTACAATCCTTCAGGCTGTGCTTGTTGGTGATTCGCTGAATCATGTTTATCTGACGACCCAGGCGCATCAACCGGGTCAGGCGTATACCGTGACGGTCAATGGTGTCACGGACCAGGCTGAATCACCCAATACAATAGACTCCAACAGCCAAGTGCAATACGATAATCCGCTGGTGGACAACACACCGCCACAACTTTCCTCTGTGGAACTACAGGGAGATCGTACACTCAAGGTGACTTTCAGTGAACCGGTCACGCAAACGACGGCGGAAAATCCAGCAAATTATACCATTTCGCCATCCATCAACATTCTCGAAGCCACACTGGATGTCACCCAGAAGTCGGTGTTTCTGAAAACGGATACGCACCAGCCCGGCACAAATTATACGCTTGCAGTCCAGGGCGTAACTGATCTGGCTAATCCACCCAATCCTGTCGCATCGGGCAGTCAGATCGGCTATACGTGCGTTGCCCGTGATGTCGTTCCGCCCAGGATTGTGCGGGCTGAACTGAGGGGCATTCAAACGGTGGAGGTCACATTCAGCGAACCTGTTGATGCTATCACAGCCGCACGCACTTCCAATTACACCATCGATAACGGGATTACTATTTCCCGTGTGACGTTATCACATACGCAAACCAGCGTCTTTCTCGAGACCTCGCCCCACCAGGCCGGAACATACAACCTGACCGTCCAAAACGTCCAAGATATGGCATCGATTCCTAACACGATTATGCAGGGAAGTGCTATAGCTTATACTTACACGCCTGCAGATAACGTGGCACCGGTCCTGTTGGACGTCACACTATCGAATCCGACCATTGTCGAACTGACATTTAGTGAACCGCTGAATCGGACGTCGGTGGAGAATACGGCCAATTACAGTGTGAGCAATAACATTGCGGTCGAGCGGGCCATTCTGGATGTGTCGATGCGTAAAGTGCTTCTCATGACCAGCATCCATCAGCCGGGTAATTACACGGTCACATTGAACAACATCAAAGATGTAGCGAACAACACCATTGCGGCAAATTCAGGCGGACAGTACATCTACGAAACGGAAGATTTGACGCCGCCTGAAATGGTTTCGGCCACGTTGCAGAACGAGAATATGCTCATTCTTACATTCAACGAGGCGTTGAATGAAGCAAATGCCGAGAAAAAGGAAAACTATGTCATCAACAATGGGATCGAAACAGAGAGTGTGTTTCTGTCTGCATCCGGTGATCAGGTGATTATTGAGACCACTCCACATTACTCTGGTGAGTTTTTGCTCACAGTTAACGGAGTAACAGATGCATCGACAAACTTGAATCCCATCGTTCCTTACTCACAAATCGATTACATGTGGAATCCGGCAGATACGGTGGCACCGCGACTGGTGACAGCCGTGTTGCATCCTAACAACAATCTGGAATTGACTTTCAGTGAACCGGTTGACGCGATTGAATCCCAGAAAATCGCTAATTACACGATTGATCCACCAGTACCGATCGTGAGCGCTGTTTTGCATGCGTCACTTGACAAGGTCTGGCTTTCGACCGGAACCCATGAGCCGGGCGGATACTCTGTGACTGTCAGAAATGTCAAAGACCGCGCGTTTACATCGAACACCATCGGGGCTGAAAACAGTGCCCACTATTACTATACACCGCCTGACACCACAGCGCCAGGACTGGTCAGTGTTGATCTCCGGTCTCCCATGGTCATCTCGATGGTTTTTGACGAGCCGTTGACACGCGCCAGCGCCGAGAACCTGGGGAATTACACGATTACGCCAAATATCAAGGTCACAGGCGCCTATCTTCTGGCGTCTCTAACCACGGTTCATCTGGAGACTGATCCCCATCAACCTGGAGTGCAGTATTCACTTGCCATTAGCAATATTCGCGACCGCTCGCCCATTCCCAATATTTTACGCGAACCACTGGTTGCCCAGTATGCCTATACACCACAGGATACTGCAGCGCCGAAACTCTTGTCAGCAAAGCTGCACGGGGTGAATTTGCTCGAGCTGATGTTCAGCGAACCGCTTGAGCAGATTTCAGCACAGAGTAGAGATAACTTCCACATCGAACCCATGGTGGAAGTGCTCGATGCGTCACTGGACTCCACTACACTGGCAAAAGTCTTTTTACAGACCACCGCTCACATGCCTGGTATCGGGTATCAAGTCTCTGTTCAAAATGTGCGTGACAGAGCTCCGCGTCCCAATCCCATCTCTTCCAATGCGCAATTGAGCTATTCCATGCCCGGAGCGGGAGGGACCAACGATACAGAACCGCCGGAAGTTGCCATGGTCGACGTGATCTCCTCCAGCAGGGTGGATATCGTTTTTTCCGAGCCTGTTGATGAAGTCACGGCCGAAGAGCGAACAAATTACGCCATTGAACAGGGTGTTGTAATCGAATCAGCTGAAATCGATGAAGACCGCGTCCGCGTGCACCTGACGACATCCAGCCATCAGATTGGCAAGTCATACGCGATTCGTGTAGCGAATATTCAGGATTGCGCACGCAGTCCAAACATTCTTGCTGCTGCAAAATCTTTTAAATATTTGATGGCGGGAGGGGTCGCCGTCAGTAACGTCAACCGACAGGGGTATGAGTTTCAAATTTCCCGGCAGGGCGTCAAGAGCTATATCGATCGGGATTACACCCTTGAGCAGATACCCGATTGTCTTGTGGGCGCTATCCAGGTTATAACGGCCAATGATGACAAGATGTCCTCAAACAATCAATTTATGACATTCGAACTGCGCGGCGAAGCGACAATCTATGTGGCCTACGATAAACGCATTCTGCAAACCCCTGCCTGGTTGTCAGGCTGGAAGGTTGCAGGTGAGCAGGTAGTCGATTCACGGTCCGGCGGATATAAGCTGTTCAGCATGCAGGCACGAAATGGGCGCATTCGGCTGGGAGGCAACTTTGGTACTCTCGACGACAATATGTACATGGTTTTTGTTGTGCCCCAGTTCGCCAGTGGGGCAGTCCTGACCAATTTGAGTAAACCTGCGTATCAATTGGCCCATGTGACAGTGGGAGATCCCTACTACATCGATCGGGACTATACCATTGCGAATCTGCCCGACACACTGAAAGAGCTGTTATGGATCCGGACGGCCAACGACGACAAGGCTGTAACCGATAACAATTTCCTCTCCTTTACACTGTCCAAGACGTCCGTTGTCCACCTGGGGTATGATTCACGCATTACGCCATTGCCCGGGTGGATGTCCGACTGGGAAAAGAAAGACGTCCAGGTCTTGGATTCGCGGGGAACGCGGTTTGATATTTACGCTAAAACATATCAGCCTGGTGAAGTTGTGCTGGGCGGCAACAGCGGAACCCTGGATGACAACATGTATGTGGTTCTGGTCAGGCCCGGTGATGTTACTGACGGTGGAACCGAGAGTCAGGTGCCGGGATATTTTACCCTGACCCAGAACTTTCCCAATCCCTTCAATCCCAGAACAACCATCCGGTTTACCGTTGAGAATGCCGGACCCATCAAGCTGACCATTTTTAATGTGCTCGGCAGGCGGGTAAAAGTTTTAAACGATAGCGAGATGGAAGTGGGAGCGTACGAAGTTGTATGGGATGGAACTGACGCACGTGGACTGCCTGTAGCCAGCGGCGTTTATATTTATCGCATCGAGCAGGCCCATTTCGCCAAATCGCGGCGTATGCTGCTCCTGAAATGAGGGAACGATGATCGTATTGATCGGCATACTGGGATTGCTTCTTGGTAGTTTTCTCAACGTCGTTATCTACCGCCTGCCCAGACGCAAAAACCTTGCTTTCCCGGGTTCTTCCTGTCCGTCGTGCACCAAGCCGATCCGGTTTTACGATAACATTCCTGTGATCAGCTATTTACTCCTGAAAGGGCGATGCCGCTATTGTAGTGCTCCGATCAGCTGGCGGTATCCATTTGTTGAACTGCTCACAGCGGTTTGTCTTGTCGCTCTTGCGCAGAGATACGGCATTGGTCCCCATCTGCTTGCATATGGCATATTGACCCTGTTTCTCATTCCCATATCGATGATCGATTTGGAAATGTGTCTGATTCTGAACAGATTAACTGTTCCGGGTTTCATTCTGGGTATTATACTCATGCTGGGATTTCAACTTGTAAGCTGGAAGGACATTC
>CAZDVF010000045.1:0-2120 GCA_964508725.1 uncultured bacterium
GTCCAGTTTAGGATCGAGAACCACTGGCAGAGCCAGTGGTTTGAAGATCAATCACTGAGAAGCAGATTTACTTCATGAAAGCAACAGGCTTGCTGTGACTGAATTTACATCAAATGACTTATTACAGCTTCAGCTACTTCCATGGTTGTGTTTGAACCGCCCATGTCATACGTCCGGACTTTACCCTCGGAAATGACATTGGCCACAGCATCCTCGAGGTGTTGGGCCAATTTCTTTTCGCCCAGCCAGTTGAGCATCAGCTTGGCTGAAAGGAACATGGCCATGGGATTCACTTTATTCTGACCAGCATACTTTGGCGCAGAGCCATGCGTAGGCTCAAACACAGCGTATTGGTCGCCGATATTTCCGCTGCATGCAAAACCGAGTCCGCCAACCAGTTGTGCGCAAAGATCAGAAATGATATCACCGAACATATTGCTGGAGACCAACACACTATAATCCTGAGGATTCTTCAGCAACCACATGCACATCGCATCAATATTGGCTTCCCACAAATCAATGCCGGGATAGTCATTGGCGATTTCCCGGGCCTCGCGAACCATGAGTCCCGAGGTCTCACGAATCACATTGGGTTTCTCTACAACAGTCACTGTCTTGTATCCGTGCGCCTTGGCATACTCAAACGCATCACGGACAATGTTCTGGCAAGCCTGGCGCGTGAAAATCCGGCACGATAAAGCCATGTCGTCTGAAGCAACAGAATCGAATTTCTTCATCTTGGGATGAATCCGGCCCAGTGTCTGTTTGAGATCTTCGGGTATGGGATGAAACTCCACGCCGCAGTAAAGCCCCTCGGTATTCTCACGGAAAACAACAAGGTCAATTTCATCTTCATAATTGAGCGGATTGCCCGGATAGGCTTTGCAGGGCCGCAAATTGGTCCGGAGGTTGAACTCCTGCCGCAATCGGACAATGGGGCTGAAATAGACCAGTCCCTTGTCCCGCAAAGCGGGATCCATTTCGAGAATAGCTTCTTCCTTGGGTTTGGACGTGATGGCCCCGAAAAGACAACAATCCGTCTTTTTGAGCAGGTCAATCGTCCGTTGGGGAAGCGGTTCGCCTTCCTTTTTCCAGAATTCCCAACCAATATCTCCGTAGCGGTATTCTGCATCAAAGTTCAGCGCATCAAGCACAACGCGCACTGCGTCCATCACGTCATTTCCGATGCCGTCTCCCGGCAACATTGCAATCACGTACTTGGCCATTCAACTCTCCTCTTGTTTTCTTAGAATTGGAATCCAACAGTCAGTCTGTGGGAATCTCCCAGACTCGACTGCATCGGCATGATGCTGTAATCGAATCGGTATCCTTTCCAGGCAAAACCTACACCGCCAGTGATATCACGGGTATCATAACCGGTCTGATATCCCAGCCGGAGAAATAGAAATTCGTGCCAGCAATACTCCATCCCGGTATGAACGTGGAACGGTTCATCGCGCTCCATCACGCCGTCCACTGCCACAAGCCATCCGCCGAACAGCGCCTCAAACGGAACAGCCAATCCAAGCCTGGCGGTCAACGGCAAGCGGATGCGTTCAGAACGAAGGGTCTGAGTCCGGCCAATATTCTGGACCACGCCACCGATTTGGATGCCGTCTTCGTGAAACTTCCAGAGAAAACCCAGATCAGCGGCCACACCCCATGCGTCATCCACAAACAGCTTCTCGTAGAGGGCCTTGACCGTCACGCCGACACGGACTGAACGACCGATACGACGGCCGTAGGAAAAGCCGGCCGCCAGTTCGCGGTTGGAGAAGGTCGCAAGCGGCGTTTCGGATGGAACGACCCTGTGCGCGATGTCTCCTACTTCGGTGTAAAGCAGGTGGATGCCAGCACCACTCCGGTCTCCCCCCCATGCAAACCCAAGGAACTGGCTGGTCACACCCTGGATCCAGCGGTGGTGGCTGAACTCGATCTCCGACCGCCCGAATCCGGCCAGACCGGCAGGATTCCAGAATCCGGCTGAAGCGTCATTTGCCACAGCCGTATAGGCCAGCCCAAGACCGGCTGGACGCGCTGACGTACCCAGCTGGAGCGAGGGAAATTCACTGCTTTCAATACGAACGGAAAGTCCCAGAAATAATAATAAAATCACACGA
>CAZDVF010000045.1:2220-11460 GCA_964508725.1 uncultured bacterium
CAGCGACCACGTCATCACGTGGGTCTCCCTGGGCGCGATGGGATCAGGCACGAAGCTGTAGTCCAGATGGATCGATTTTGCGCCGATGGACCAGATATATCCCAATCCGAAGGTGGGATCTGTTTTGCGCATGCCGGCGCGGAGAAAAACATCCCGAACACCCTCGAATTGGATTCCTGCCACAGGGATCGCCGGTCGGTCCTGGATCTTTTCCACATCGAATGAGACAAGAACGCGATCCTGTTGAAAACGGAAGGCTGCTCCGCCGCGGACGATCGTTGGAAACCGGTTCACAGTCTGCGTGCCCCGCTCATAGAGCTCCTGAGTGTCCCACGTGTATTTGGACCGGAGATCGCGGACCGTTAATCCAAGGGTCAGTGTACGCCATGGCCGAACCAGCACGCCGATATCAAATCCAAAACCCACAGCGGACAATGCGCCGCCGTCATCCATCAGATCGGGCATCCGGCTGGTGAGCAGTTTGCCGCTGACACCGATGGCCACCGGAGGTGCGGGATTGAGAGCGAACGAGAAAAAGAAGCAGTGTTCCCAATTGGACAGGGTCCCGATATCATTGCCACTCTGGTCGCGCGCGTCAATGCCGTCCACGCCTGCGGCCATCCAACCGAGAGCAAATCCTCCTTTGAGGGTGTTTTTTTCTGAATCGCGACCGATGGACTGGGCGTACCCAAGAAAGAAAAGCTTGCGGTCTAGGGCCATGCTGTTGACCGTAGCCGTAGCCCAGCGTTGTTCGAGAAAGACCAGACCGGCGGGATTGTAGTACACGGCGTACCCGTCGTCGGCCAGCGCAGCCGACCCGCCGCCCATACTCATGGCACGGGCTCCCAAGCCCATACGTAAAAATCCTCCTGCTGTACCGGCCCGTCCCACCTCATCGGCGTGAGAGGGATTAAGACCCGTCAGGATGGACAGGACATACAGGACCGGTAAAATGCGCCTGCATACTCTATGGACAGATGGATTCACCTCTTGCCACTTGCCTTGTGTCTCTTGCCTCTTGCCTCTTGCCTCTTGCCCCGTTCAATTCACCACCATCACTTTTCCCCATAGCGGCTCTGCATCATCAAGCAGAATCTGGTAAAAATAGACGCCGTTGGCCACGGCTTCGCCCACATCGCTGCGGCCGTCCCACACTTCAGCGTAATCACCGGGTACAGGCCGATCCCGACTGTCAACGACAGTGCGGACCAGATGCATGGCGAAGTCGTAGACGCGAACCGTCACCTGCGCAGATCGTGTCGTCCGGTACTGAAAGCGGACATGTCCGTCGCCATCCGCCAGATTGTGGCGTAACGGTGAAAAAGGATTTGGATAGGCGTATGTTTGGGGTGCGCCGTCCTCTCCCGGCGGCTGGAATGCCCGGAAAACCCGCCATGTGGCGCCGTTGTCGCGGCTGCGGGCCAGTCCGTCGCCCGTGCCCGCCCACAAGGTTCCGTCATCAGCCACAGCGACAGAATAGATTGCCGTAGCGAACACGGCCTCGCCCGTCGCGTGATCCACAATCTGGGGGAAGACGGCCCAGGTCTCGCCAAAATCGGGGGACTTGTAGAGTCCCTTGTCCGTGGCAGCGTAAGCGGCTCCGGTGCCCGCATCAAAAGCAAAGTTGTAGGAAAAATGTCCTGTGAGGGACACACGCCAGGTCAATCCGCCGTCATCAGTCACCGAGACAGCCCGTGTTTCGGACGTATCCACCGCCTCAATCGTGGCCGCCCAGATTCGCTTCCGGCCGCCAAAGGTCTGGTGGTCGATGGCCACCACGAAGTTGCCCGAGATGGGCGCGGACTGGTTCTGGTGGTTGAACGTGGTCCACGAACGGCCGCCGTCGGTTGATTTGTGGACGCCCCCGGCCGATCCTGCCCAGAGCGCGTCGCCGTCGTAATGGACGGAAAAGAGTTGATGCGTCAGCGGTCCCATTGCGTTGAAGGGAAATCCGTCCACTGTGACCACATCCCAGGTCTCGCCCATGTCGGCGGATCTGCGCAGACCGCCCAGAAAACTGGCGATCCACACAGCGTCATCTGTCAACGCCACATCGTAGATCACGTTTTGAATCCTGTTCGTGGTAGGTCGGTAATCTGTCACATCAGCAGGATCAACCGGCTGGGGAATCCACGTCCACGTCATACCATTGTCGATGGTGTATCCCAGTCCGCCGCCGGCCGGTTCCGTCTCTTCTCCAAAAAGCGTGTCAAAGGCCGTGGCCGCCCAGATCGCTCCGTTATGGGATGCCAGCGCCGATACGCTTCCCTTGCCCATTCCATCATCTGTGGTGTAGATGGTCCACGTCAATCCGTCGTCGGACGTGCGCGAGAGACTGCGCGTGCCGATCCAGACATCCATCCCGGAGAGAAGGATGTCGTTGATGGCGTTCCCGGCAGGCCGGGCGCTGGACGCAATCTGGGGCAGCCAGATGCGGGACGCGCGACTTTGACCCATCAGGGAAGCGGACCAGATCATGGCCAGCAGGAGAACACTGTATCGCTTCATTTTGGATATCATGTCAGTCCATCACTCTCATGCGGTGGATGAGCGGCTGGGCCATAAGACCGGACAGATCTTCCGCGTGAAATTCAAATCGGTACACGCCCTTGTCGTTATTGGGTGAGATGGAGACCTGGAGTGTGAAGACGCCGTCCCCCTCCGCCTGGTCGCCGTTGGAACCGTCGTCAAACAGCGGAACCGGATTACTGGCTGTCGGCGTGCCGTCCGGCTTGAACAGATCGAACCACACCCGCTTGATGTCGCGCAGCCCCTGGGGATCAGTGACCCGGATCGTGATGAGGAACTGATTGACAGCGGAAGTGGCCACTGTATCGGGACACACGAGGTCGGACAGGACCGGCGGTCCGTTCTCGCGCTGCACATGGACTTGCGCAAGTGCGGCCAGGCTCCGCGCGCCTGAATGATCCACCGCTTCAAAGCGAAAGGTGTGCAATCCGCCGATGGTCAGGCTCTCCGAGAGATCTCCGCGAAAAGTAAAGACGCCATCGCCGGCCAGAGTATCTCCCTGTGCGCCATTGTCGGTCAAGTCAAGTCGAAACAACGGCGTGGTGCTCAGAGGCGGAAACACATCAGAAACCACGCGGATCAGATCATCCAAACCCTGGGGATCACCAACGGTCAGCGTGAGGACGACATCCGCCAAATCGGCTTCAGTCAAAGTGTCGGGACACGTTGGCGCGCCCAGCTCGGGAGGAAGATTCACTTCGCCGGGTGTGAGGACGACAGCGGTGAAAAGTGTGTCGCTGGCTAAATCGGATGCATCTTCGGCAAACACGCCGATCGTATACCGCCCGGCAGTGCCGGCAAAACAAACCGGATCGAGCTGCGTTGTGAACACGCCGTCCCGCGGGATAATGTCGCTCTCCATCCCGTTGTCGTACAGAGTGTCCGTACCAACGATCTGGGGATCCGCCTCAGCCCGGATGACTGCAAGGACGTTTTGGATATCGTCCCACCCATCGGCATCCGTGACCTTCACGCTGAGTGGATGCGCATCCAGAGAGGCAAGGTAGAGCGTGTCCGCAACGGCAAGTTCGCTCAGGAATGGCGTCCCGTCGGACGGCCCGGCAGGCTGTTTTACCGAACAACGGAACGCAGCCATTCCGAAACAGAGGACGGTGAAAAAAAGGACATTGTACATCCAATGGCGCAAACTAGACGTCCTTTGAGCGTAAAAAAAATCCGAACCGCTCCACGGAGCCTGCTTGGCAGATCCGTTATCAGGGTTCGGGTCGCAAGGCTTCAGTACGCGCATACCGGTTATCTTCATTTCATCTGTTTGGAGAATCAGGCCCTCTGCCAGGTTGGATGCCTGTCAAGTTTACCTGACACTGACGAGAAAACCGTTAACGTATGCCCCTCAAAGCCTCCTTTATTCCTTGGATATTAAAGTATCAAAACCGGTGAAAAATGTCAAGTGTAATTTTAAGAGATTTCAGAACACGGGACAGCCGGATTCTGTTTCGTGAGGTATCGTCTGCCTTGAATGATTGTTATGATTTCTCCAAGCCTGTCCAATATCCTGAGAGAACGGATATAAACCCTCCTGGAGGGTTTATATCTTCAGAGGGCACAAACTCATCCATCGAACGGATTTTCTCTGATCCCTTCATTGCATCAGGGCCGCCATGTCACGAACGGCCTGCTCCATGCCCACCCACAGGGCGCGTGAGATCACAGCGTGCCCGACGTTCAGTTCTTCCATTTTCTCCATGGCGGCGATTTCACCCGCATTCTGATACGTCACGCCCTGTCCTGCGGCCACACCCAAATCCATCTTCGCAGCGGCCAGCACCACAGACCGCAGAGTGTCCAGAATGTCCGTCCGATCATTTAAATCTTTGGCATTGCTCAGCTTGCCAAGGTGGAATTCAACGTAATCCGCACCCACCTTGGCCGCAGCTTTCACCTGATGGATAGAGGGTTCGATCTGCACAGCGACGACAATATCCTGCGCCCGAATCTCTTTCACGATACGCGACAGCTCTTCGGTTTGGGCCATAACATCCAGCCCTCCAGCGGAACTTGAGCTATCCTTCTTTCCACCAACCAGTGTGATCATATCGGGTGCAACATTGAAAGCCAGCGTCATCAACTTTCCTGTCGGCGGAAGTTGCAGATTGAAATGGGTCTTGACGGCCTCTCTGAGCAACCGAAGGTCACGCTCCTGAATCGGCCGCATGGCATCATTCAGTGGACACACAATGCCATCAGCGCCGCCCACTTCGATAAACACCGCCGCCGTCACCGGATCAGGCGTTTTGGCATAGCGCAGATCCCGAAGCGCTGCGATCTCTTCGATGTTGATACCCAGACGTGCCATGTTGCCCTCCTCGATTAGTGTTAGGATAAATCGTGTTCAAATAGGATAATAACTCACAGACGCCTGCGTGACTCTCCTGTGGCCACTGGTAATATCGCTGAGACTCTGACAAACAGGAAACCCTGCGCTTTGAGTCTGGGAATCTCTTCCCGCAGAACATCCAGCGTCCGTTTCCGGCAGTGGCCAATGCCCACGGCATATCCGCGAGACTTCGCTTCGTCAGCCAGTTCCCTGAGTCTGTCGTGGATGGTCTTTCCTTCAGACTCGACATCGATAAACACATCGCGCTCAACACAAGGCAGATCCATCGAGCGGGCCACCTCAAGGGCTACGGTGGAAGCGATGGTCCGGCTGTCCACAAAATAGAGCTGTTTCTGCCGGATCTCTTCCAGAACCCGGACCATGGTGGTCCGGTCAGACGTGGCCTTTGATCCCATGTGGTTGTTGACACCCGCAGCGCCGGGCACATCATCAAGACTCCGCTGAATTATCTGCCGGATGACATCCTGATCCATGCCCGTCAAAATCATGGTGCCGCTGTTGCGATACGAACCTCTGACCGGCTCCATGGGCAGGTGGAGAAGGATCTCAAAACCCGCTTGCTGAATCGAACGCGAGACCGCGGCGCTCATCCCGAGTCCTGGGATTACAGATAAGGTCAAATCGGTCCCCAGCTCAAGGAATCCACGGGTGGTCTGATCCCACTTGTCGCCAAAGTCATCGATGATGAGCGCGATCAGATCCTGTTGTACATGGACATCGTCCGGTCTCTGCAAGACCAGGCTGACATCGCACGAATCAGCGCAGCCCAGTGACAGGATCAGTCTGCCAGCGGCTGGATCGCTACGAGAAGAAAGTATACGGCCTCCTGCGGACCGGACGCTATCCTGAATGGCCAAGTGGATCGTTGGGAAAGGCAGACCCGGAGGAACGGACACACGCCAGACAGAACCGGTTCCAGACAGATCAGGGGAGGCTGTCCACGTCAGTCCGTACTGTCCCAGAATCGATGTGAGGACTCCCTCGAGTTGAACGGTTTGCAGGATCTCCTGATACGTCAAATCAGGATCCCCTGCCTGCTTTTCGGCACCGGATGGGGGAAAACGAATGACCAGCATTAAAACGATGAGAATGATGCCCAGAACAATGGGCGTCCAAATACTGTTCAGTATTCGCACCTGTTTCGGATGTCGAACTGTTCGTTGCACTTCTTTTTTCAGCCTCCTAAGGACGCACAATATGCTGCTATCCAACTGAAGAAAGAGTGATCTTCCTCACATGCCATCCTGATGGAATATCCTGAACAGAGGATCGGATCCATAAAAAAAGCGTCGGGCCCCTCTCTCTGCCCGACGCTGATATCACCGATCTTGTACAACACCCGTCCGGTGTGAGTAAACGATCCACCGCCAGAGGCGATGGCTTTAAGACTCCCTGCGGAGCCGGGGGCTTAAAGTAGGCAGGTATCTGCCGTCCAGTTTAGGATCGAGAACCACTAGCTGAGCTAGTGGTTTGAAGATCAATCAACTATGCTTTCGGTGTCTCGTCTGATTCAGAAACATCGGCGTCTGTGTCCCCGCTCTCGTTATCCGGTTTATCCCCAGATTCGGATGAATCGTTTTCACCGGACATTTCCTCAGGATTTTCCTCCTCATCTTCTTCCTTATCCTTCCGATCGAGCAGATTCTCATCATCCTTCTTTTTCTTTAAGATAAGGAAGATCTGCGTATTCCCGACATTGAAAACTGCCAGTGGATAGGAAAAGATAAAACCACCAATGAAGACAAGAAAAATCGCGTAAATCCATGAAGCGATCTGCATGGTCAAGCGGAGATCCAGCGGGGCAAAATCTCGCGCGAAAAAGAAATTACCCGTGTATTCACCCAGAATGGCTCGCGCCCAAATCACAGCAGGATAGACCCAGCTCTGGAGCAAATACGATGCGGCATATGACAAATCAGCATATTTGCCACCCATGCCCCAAAGAAAGATCACCGTCATCAAATCCCACGCTTTCTTTGCAAAAAAAGCGAAAACTGCCAATCCAATGATCGCGATGACGCCCAGCAACAGTTCGTAAAGAATAAGACGCCAGGGCTGGCTGTAGAGAGACGAAAAACTTTGAAAAATTCCCTCGAATGCATCATCATCTGTGGTGGCGATAATCGACGGTGAAAGGATAAGAGAAACGATGAGGGCCAGTAAAAGAAAGGTAAGGAAAACCGATGTTACAAACCATATAACAGTAAAAATGCTCAGTCCGATTTCACCGATAAAAGGGATCTGCCCCGCAAGGCCCACAACGACACCACCCAGTCCGACAAAAAAGATGATGAGAGTGATGGCAATGGGTGTCGAGATAACCGAGCCGCCCTTTTTCTTCACTGCAAACCGCACAGCTTCTTTCCACGTGTAAAAGACGTTCCCCTTGAGATGCATGTAAGTGGCCCTGGCAACAGCAGTACTGGTCACCATCCATGCAAAAAGCAGGAAAAGCGCGCCTATGATAAAAAGAATCAGGCTGTACCACGGAAAATGGACACCACTTAAAAACGGGAAGAAACCATACCGTGTCCACAGGATCCCCAAGTTTCTGCCCGCTGCAAGATGGGCCAAATAGGTTAAAACAACGAAGACGCTGTATCCGCATAAAAGACCAATAAACTGGATCCAAATCCGCTGGAAACTGAACGCCAATCTTGCAGAACGAAAAAGATCACGATAGTCGAAACGCATCGCGCCCATGAAGAGCCCTCCTTAGGGAATACTACAAAAAGTGTATCGGATTCGCTAAAACAACAGATTCACTGTCTTGCTTTAAACACTAAATAAAAATATGACTGCTGGATTTAGACCTGCGCCTGGTCCCAGGTCGCCTTGCTGACAAACTTGGTCAGGTTTCGGCCGTCGGATGTTTTGCCCCGAAGCGCATATCGTTCTTTGCCAGGATCCCCGTACTTCACTTTCTCGGTTACGTCGACTTCGACTTTTTGTCTCAATTTGACATCATAAAATGATTCTTTCATTGTGTGTCTCCTCCCGATTAATGTTCACTGACAACTATGGGCTTGACGTTATCCCCTTCTCAACGTCACCCCCTTTCTGCTGCTTCTTGATGTCTGATAAATCAAAACTAACATTTTAAGCGAAAAAGTCAATAGAAAAAAATTGGTCTCAAGGCTGATTTGTCCTCTTGTATAACCAAAACAGGGCCAGGGCCAGCAAAATCCCCATAACATCTGCAAAAAAATCTGTTACATCGGCTTCACGTCCGGGCACAAAACTCTGATGCCATTCATCAGAAGCGGCATATCCAGTTCCAATAATGGCAACAATACCCAAGCCGCGGAATCCATAACCCAGTCTTGATCCCAGCGAACGGACGAGAAGAAATCCAAATACACCAAACTCAACCAAATGCGCCAGCTTGTCCTCAAATGAAAATCCAATATCCGGCAAAGCAAGGGATGGAAGAGATGAGACGATGAAGATCACGACAGCATACGCAATGGCCGGCGCATCATGTCTCAGAAATTGACTCACGTCTCCTCCGCCAATCGGCAGAACGCCTCCCCGATCGTGTCCAGCAAATCACCGGCAACAAGGGATCGTTCACCAGACTGCTCGCGAGCAATATCACCGGCCATGCCATGTAAATAGACACCACAAACCGCTGCATCTTGGGAATTGGCGCCCTGGGCCAACAGACCAGCGATGGCGCCGGTGAGCACATCGCCTGATCCGGCTGTGGCCATACCCGCGTTGCCTGTGGCGTTGATCACGACATCTCCATTAGGATGCCCAATTACCGTGGGAGCGCCCTTGATCACCAGAATAGACCCAAAACGATGCGCCCACTCCCGAGCGATTTCAATGCGTTGTGAAGCGATTGTTTCGATGGGAACGCCGATCACGCGAGACAGCTCTCCGAAATGGGGTGTGAAGATCCGGGTTCCGATGCCGTCCTCAAGTAACGCCCTGTTCCCGGTAAAGGCGTTTACGCCGTCGGCGTCGAGGACAAGAGGGAGCTTCGTTTTTACAACAATGCGACGGACCAGTTCAGCTGTCTCTGGATGCGTGGATAACCCGGGGCCGATCGCCAGCACATCGGCCCATTCCAGCAGCTCGTCTATCGTCTTTTCCGCCTCGAGAGAGAGGCTCCCCTCTGGAGTCTCTGGAAGCGGCCGGGTCATGACTTCTGTCAATTTGGTTTCGAGGATCACATTCAGTGATTGAGGGATGCCCAGAATAGTCAGTCCGGTGCCAATACGCAGCGAGGCGATGGAGGCCAGACTCGCAGCGCCGGTCATTCCCAGGGAACCGGCCAGGATCAGAAGTTTGCCAAAATCACCCTTGTGGGCAGATGGATTGCGTTCTGGAAGGCGAGAACGGAT